>CAYPNZ010000274.1:0-4727 GCA_964411845.1 uncultured Anaerolineaceae bacterium | reverse complement strand
CGCCTTTTCGCCATCACCGCCGACATCACCCGCGGCGACGGACGCAAACAGGTGATGAATCTCGCCGCCGAACTGGCGCAATCCGCCCCCCACCCCGGCAACTGGACGGAAACGCTGATGGAACTCGGCGCGGTGGTATGCACCCCCCGCCCCCGCTGTGCCGTTTGCCCCGTGCGCAACGATTGCGCCGCCCGCCAACAGGGCATCGCCGAAACTTTGCCCGTTAAACCCGCCCGCGCCAAAATCCCCCATTTCGATGTTTCGGCGGGGGTGATTTTCCGCACCTCCGCCCGCAAAGAATTTCTCATTGCCCAACGCCCGCTCGACGGGATGCTCGGCGGGTTGTGGGAATTTCCCGGCGGCAAATTAGAGCCGGGCGAAACACTGCCCGACTGTCTGCGGCGGGAAATTCAAGAGGAATTGGCGATGGAAATTTCGGTGTGCGAGCCGATAACGGTGGTAAAACACGCCTTCACCCATTTCAAGATTACCCTGCACGCATTTGCGGCGGAATGGGTCGGCGGCGAACCGCAAAAAATCGGCGTGGCAGATTGGGCGTGGGTCACCATAAATGAGGTAAAAAAATACGCTTTTGCCCACGCCGACCGCCAAATCATCGCCGCCCTGCGCCGCCACAAACCGCCGACGGGTTGACAATCGTTTCAATTTGGGTATAGTCCCCTCCGAATAGCGAATAGCGAATAGAGAATAGCGAGTGACGAGTGACGAATGGCTGAAAGCAACTTCGATTTAAATTTGGTAACGCTGCTCACCAACAAAGTCATCCCCATCAGCGAAACACGCCCCATCGAAGTGATGGACGTGCGCACGCTCCCTTCGTGGGAACACGACACGCTGAATTATGTGACACGCTGGGCAAACGGCGAAACGCTGCCGCTCACTCTGCGCTCGTATCGCAGCCCGATAACCCACTGGCAAACGCAAGACCCCCACAAACGCGACCGGGTGTGGGCGGTGCTGCGCCGGTTGCGGCTTGACGGCTACCCCAGCCCACGCCCGCTGGCGCGCGGCGCACTCGGCAAAACCGATTTTATCATTTGGGCAACCGTGCAGGGCGATGCCTGGCTCGGCGAAAAAGAAGATGCCGTTACCGCGCTGCGTCCGCTCATCCCCCAACTGGCAGAACTGTTGGCACGCCTGCATGCCCTCGACCATAACGGACTGAATAACGAGCCGCTGTATCAAGCCACTGTTGCCGGCACGCTGGTGCGCATGCTCCTCTGGTCGCGGGAAATGGGCGAGCCGGAATTGAAACAGATGATTGCCCGCCTAAAACCCGTGGTGGCGAATATTCAGGGGTGGCAGCACAAACTTATCCACGGCAATCCGCATCCCGGCAACGTGTTAACGCGCGACGGGCAAATTACCGCCGTGGTCAACTGGGAACACGCCGCCATCGGCGACCCGCGCTGGGATGTGATGACCGCCGCCCATTACATTCGGATATACAGCCCCGAACTGGCAGAACAATTCATCAACTGGTACGAAACTTTCACCGGACGACACATCACCGACCGCGATTTTTGGTATGCGCTGATTTCGGTACGGCAATGGGCGCTGAAAGCGTGGCTTAAACACGCCATCGAAACCAAAAAAGTGTCGTCATCGCTGGCAGATTGGACAAAAGATATTGCCGCCGCCCAATTACAGGCACAAACCGATTTACTGGCAGCCGGATTATGACCCTTTCGACGATTATTTTCGATTTTGGCGGTGTGTTGCTCCGCACCGAAGATTACGCGCCGCGCCGTCGCTGGGAAGAGAAATTCGGGCTGGCTGCCGGCACGCTGGAAGCCTTTATGTTTAACAGCCCCGTCAGCCGCGATGCACAACTGGGGAAAATCACATGGGAAACGGCATGGCAAACTGCGGCTGCACACTTTCACGTTTCGGTGGACGAGATTCGGCGGGCACAGCAAGATTTTTTCGCCGGAGATGTGCTCGACCGCAAATTGGCAGCATACCTTCGCCGGTTGAAACCGCATTTCACCATCGGCTTGCTGAGCAACACTTGGTTTCGCAACGGGCAAACATTACTGCTGCAATACGGCATCGCCGATGCCTTCCATTTCTCGGTCACCTCGGCTGAATTGGGTGTTATGAAACCCGATGCCCGCATTTTTGAAGCGGCACTCGCCCGTGCCAATGCCCAACCGGCGGAAACCGTGTTTGTGGATGATGCCGCGGAAAACGTGGCGGCGGCTCGCGCGCTGGGGATGCATGCCATCCGTTTCACTGATACCGATGCCGTCATAGCGCAATTGGTAAGATTAACCGGCATCAGATAGTCTGAATGTAAACACCCGAAAGGAAAAGAAATATGGCAAAAGCAACATGGAACGGCGCAATATTGGCAGAAAGTGATTCATACGAATTGGTGGAAGGAAACGTGTATTTTCCGCCGCAATCGGTCAACCGCGAATATTTTAAAGAAAGCAACACTCATTCAACCTGCCCGTGGAAAGGCGAAGCCAGTTACTACTCGGTGGTCGTCAACGGGAAAGAAAATAAAGATGCCGCCTGGTATTATCCGAACCCCAAACCGGCGGCGGCAAACATCAAAGACCATGTCGCCTTTTGGCGCGGTGTGCACATTGAAAAATGATGTGTGGCGCGCCAAAATCCGCGAATGAAATTCACAATCACAAACTTAAAACCTCGAACTTTGAACTTTGAACAAAAAACTACCCGCCATTCGCAAATTCGCAAATTCGCAAATTTATACGCCGGTGCTTTACCTGTTTGCCACCGCGGTGATGACTTACCCCACCGTTACCCGCTTTACCGTTGCCATACCCGGCGACGGTTTTGACGGTTGGCAAAATTATTGGAACCTGTGGTGGATAAAAGATGCCATCCTCAACCGGCATACATCCTTCTTTTTTACCGATATACTCTATCCCCCCGACGGCGTCAACCTTATTTTTCAAACCTTCAACTATTTTAACGGCTTGTGGACGCTCCCCATCCAACTGAATTTCGGGTTGACGGCAGCATACAATGCCGTCGTTTTTTTCCATTTCACGCTGGCGGGGTTTGGCGTTTACCTGCTGGCGCGATACACCCTGGCGCAATTCGGGTTTCGCAGCCGCCGAGCCGCCGTCGCCGCTTTCATCGGCGGGGCAATCTTCACCTTCTCTCCATTCCACATGGCGCATCTGCTGGGGCACATGCAGGTTTTCAGCCTGACATGGAACGCTTTTTATGTACTGTGGCTCGTCCGTCCGCTGAACAACTGGCGGCCCAATCCCACTGTCGCCATCCCAAAACGCGATTTGGCGCTGAGCGGGCTGTTTTTGGCGTTTGTCACTGCCATTGACTGGTATCAAACGCTGTATATGGTGTTGTTCACCGCACTGATAACCCTTTGGCTGCTGTGGCGATTATATTTCGACCATCCCGAATTGCGCCGCACCGTGCTGTGGAAGCCGGTGGTGGCACTGGCGGTGATGGGCATTGCGGTGGGTGTGCTCTTTTCGCCCCTGATTGTGCCCATGGCACGCGAAGCCGCCACCGCCGATTATATGCGCCCCAGTTTTGCGGAAAACGTGGAACTTTCCGCCGATGTGCTGGCGTTCATCACCCCCAGCGAACTCCATCCGCTATGGGGCAAAGCCATTGCGCCGTTCTACCGCCAATTTTCCGCCAGCACATCCGAGCAGTTGATTTTTGTGGGCATTGTACCACTGCTGCTGACGATTTTCGCCGCCGTGCGCTATCGCCACCGAAAGTTGGCACAATTTTGGCTGTGGTTCACCGCGGTATTTTTTGTGCTGGCACTGGGACCCTATCTGCATATCGGCGGCGAAACTATCGCCGTCGGCGGCAATCCCATCCCCATGCCCTATTTGGCGCTATACAAAACCGTACCGTTCATCGGCATCAGCCGCTCGCTGAGCCGGTATGCGTTGATGGTGATGATGGGCGTCGGCGTGCTGAGCGCGCTGGCGCTGGTGCGTTTCAAGATGCGATGGCAAGCGGTTTTGGGAACACTCATCGCCTTTGAATTTGCCGCCATCCCCTACCCGATGAGCGCGGTAGACACCCCCGCCTTTTTCCGCCAAATTGCCGCCGAGCCGGACACCTACACCATCGCCTACCTGCCGATGAACTGGGACAGACCCGCACCGCTGCTGTACCAAACCGTGCATCACAAAAAATTGCTGACCGCCTACATTTCCCGCGAAAATCCGCACGATTTGAGCTGGCGCACGCCGGTGCTGCAAGAATGGCGCACGCTGAAACCGGACATCATTCAGGCGGATTTGGCGGCGCTCGCCCCGACGGTACTGCACGATTTCGGTGTGAAATATATTGTGCTCGATTATTTTCAAATGCCGCCCGGCACGGAACGAACCGGCACAGAACGCTGGGTATCGGCGGCACTGCCCAACCAACCGCCCGTTTTTCGGGATGAACGGCTGACGGTGTATCAAGCCCCGCCGCTATCGGCGCGGCAAACCTATCTGCAACTGGGTAACGGCTGGGGCAAACTGACCGATTTCGGCGGGCAAGCGGCACATATCGCCGAACCGGCAGCAACCCTGCGCATCATCCCCGGCGATACCGCGCCCACACAATTGACCGTCGGCACCATTGCGCCCCGCTCGCTGGTGAATCTCACCGTTACCGCCAGCGGTACGGCTTTGCCGCTCACCCTATCGGCAGATGCCACCCGGGCTTTTATTACCCTGCCCGCCGATGTC
>CAYPNZ010000273.1:0-4728 GCA_964411845.1 uncultured Anaerolineaceae bacterium | reverse complement strand
AAAAACATTCAAAACTCCGCGTCTCTGTGCCTCTGTGGTGAAAAAGCAGCCTTTTTTCAAACGAGTCATTTTATGAAAATGAAACTTTTTTTGAAATACCGTGTATTATTTAAAAAGGAGATTTTGTTTATTTGATACCAAACGGAGCGTTATATGTGGACACGAAAGATTTTCTGGGTAACTGTACTGATTTTGGGGATGGCATTATCCGCTTGCGATGAAACAGCCCCGCCGGAAAACCCTGCCACCGGCAATTTACCAGCCCCACCGACACATACTTTGCCGGTTGATGATACCCTGCCACAAATACCGCTTGCCGCCACACGGTTTTCATGGCAGCAAGCCGGTATCACGGCTGCCAACGGGGCACATATCGCCGATATTGCGCTTCAAAACGAAACAATCACCCTGCAATCATCAAGCCTGCAAAAAAGCGCCCTCGGCATTTTTGCGGCAGACCCGCTGCACGCGCCCGCACTGAACGGCTTGCCGCTCGTTTCGCAAATGCCCGCCGAATCTTCCTTCACGGTTGCGCCCGACGGCAGCGCCACCTTTACCTATTGGGACGTTTTCGACCCGGATTGGCGCGGACGGCAGCCGGATTGGCAACAACTGAATTTGGATGAAGGCACGGTCACGGTGGATTTTCTGCGAGACGATACTCGCCCCGCAAAAGTTTGGCAAGCCGCAAATACACCGGCGGCAACCGAAATGTTTTTCCTGCTGGATAATGAAAATCGCATTTCTTTTTATTGGAGCGGAAACCTGCAATATTGTTTCAATTTCGGGCGCGCGGTGCAATCGTTGCGGTTGAGTGACCCCACCGGTCAGCATAAAACCACTTTTCAGGCGTTACCCGGTTTTGAAATTCGCCTTTCCGCCGATGGTGGCGATTGGATTTCTGTGTGGCAGACGGCTGATGAAGGGCAGGTGAGCCCGGAAATAGAACTACCGGCGGCACTGCAAGGGGCAAAAAATTTGTGTATCGATTTCGGGGGCAATCCCGATGATTTTTATGTGATGGAACAACTTTATTTGACGGTGCAATTGCAGGCAGAAGATTTAACCCCGCTGACCGCTTTTCCGCAGGGCGAACATACCGTGAATTTTGCCGATGCCGCCGACTCTGCTCATCATGCCATTCTGTTTTGGAACGACCCGAATACCGTACTACCCCAATCTGCCGTGGAATACCCGGCGGATGCCCCGACTGTTGAAAATGACGGGAAAATTCTGCGCCTGCGTTTTCCGAGCGGGGCATTGGTGGAATTTCCGCTCAACGCAGCCGGTGCGCCGGGGGGTATCAGCCGGATGATGGTGGGACAGCAGACGGTGTTCCGCGCACCACCGGGCGCAGAATGGTCGCCGCCGCTTGAATTTACGCTGTTGAGCGGTGACCCGCTGCCGTTACCCGCCGATTTCAACTGGGAAAATTATCGCCAATCATACGTGGACAATCAAAAATGGAATTCCCGCTGGACGCGCACCCGCCAAACATTGGGGCTGGAGAATGCCCAGTTTTCCGGCGCGCAGGTGCATGGCGATGAAGTTGTGTTGCGTTGGACTGTTTCCACTTCGGATGGAACAGGGCAGGTTGATTGGATTTTCGCTCCGACTCAAGCCGATTTGAGCGGCGAAACGTTATCGGGCATGGCGATGCGGGTGCGGGTATCCGGCGCGGGGCTGGCGCACGCCGAAAGCGTTTCGCTTTCGCTGCCGCTGGTTGTGTCGCCCGGCGACCGGCAAATCGAACAGTTTTTCCGGGTGCTGGCAGAAGACCCGTTCACTTTTCAAAGTGCGCCGCGCTATCCAACCGCGCGGTGGTTTGGCGAAAGTCAATCGTTTGCCTTTCGCACCGGCAGCGGGCGCACCGTGGTTGGGTTGTTCGATTCGCCGGTTTGGGCAAAGGTTCGGCTTGCCACGGAAGCCGGTCGGCAAGTGTATACTTTCGATATTCCTCTGGGTGTCGGCAATGAGCGCGAAACACCGCCGCTGAACTGGTTTGCCGCGCCGAAAGGCGCTTCATCGCGCTGGCAAGCGGCAAATATGTGGGCGCGTTTTTATGAGGATATTCGCGCCGGATACAGCGCCGATGCCGGCGTGCTCAATTCGCGCCCGGTGCCCACCGTGGTTTGGAACCAACCGCTGGAAGATGATTATTTCTCCGTTATGGAAAACTTTATGAACACCGGCGAGTATCCGACGGAAGGCGACAGCTGGTTCGATTGGGTGGCTCAAAATCAACTGCCCCGCGCCGAAGCCGCCGGCATAAAAAATATCATCATCCAATCCCCTTGGGAAAGTGATGCCGAAGACCCCAACCTGATTTCATCGTTTCATGCCCCGCGAGATTTTCAGGTTGCAAAATTGCTGGGCGACGCAGCAGGCTTGAAACGATTGGTGTCGGAAGCCCACCGGCGCGGCGTAAAAGTAACACTGTGGTATCCCAGCGCATTTTCGCTGTTTTCGCCGTTACACGCCGCCCACCCCGATTGGATGGCGTGGAAAGCCGCCGGTATCCCGGAAGATGGCGGCTGGGGTGACATTATCGGTATGGACACCCGCACCGAATTTCGGCAGCACGCCATCGATGCGCTGACGGCATTACACCGCGACATCCCCTTCGATGGCTTGTGGATGGATTCATGGGTGGGATTATCGGTGTTGACCGATTATGCCGATGCCCAACCCGCTCCGCAACTCGACAGCGCCATCGCATTGCAGCAGGCATTCAGCCAAATGGGTATTTCACAATTGATGATTGAAGGATTGGGTCCGCTGGGTCGCCCCGACGCTTACGGCGATTACGAAAGTTACACCGGACCCCCCCAACCGCTGCCGGAACAAATTGCCGAACTGGAACGGCTGCGCGGGCATGAATATTTGCTCTACCGTATCGGCGCCGGAACATATATTGATATGGAAATTTACCATCGGGTATTGGCGGCGGGTGGGTTGATAAATATTGCCAATTTTGATGAAATTGATGCTTTGAGCGACGCTGGCCGGGCATGGCTCCGGCAAATCAATACCGACCTCAGTCAGGTAGTTGACCGTATGCAGTATCGCAGTTTGCTGGTCAGCGATAATCGCTGGTTGGGTGTGGCGTGGACACAAACAGATTCTGCCGATGTGGTGTTGTTCGCTTTTGATACCCCGTTTGTACAATTGACCGACGGCAGCGTTACCGTAAAAGATGTCTCAACCGGCGAGCAATTTGAAGCCGCCGGAAAATTCCAAACGGAACCGTACCACACCTACATTTTGTTCGATGCACGCGGTAAATCAAACTGAGGGGGTTATGATGAGAAAATCTTTGTGGCTGGTTGCAATAGTTTTGATTCTTGTGGCTTGTGGCGCGGAAAATGCCCCGGCACTCACGCCGCCCGCCGGCGACACGTGCTCGGATTGCGTCATTCAATCGGCACGGTTGGACGGTGATTATGTCTCGATACCATACGTGGGCGATATTTGGACAACCACATGGGCAAACGATGATAATTTATACGCGGCGTTCGGCGATGCTACCGGCATGAATGGCTGTTTTCCCACCCTGCTGATGAACGAAACCGATGAATTCGATGCGGATTACATCGAAGTTTCGCCGGGGTTATACACCGTGGCGGATAAAAATAACGAATACTGCGAGGTTTTCAGTTGCGATGCGCCTTTACCCCTGTGCCAATATACACCCGCCGGACTGGTGCGGTTAAGCGGCAATGTTCCCCGATTTGCGCCGTGCGACGGACCCGACCAATGTGTGGTGAGCCGTCATCTGCCCTATGGCGACATGTCTGTGTTTGAAAACTCAGACAAGCCTTCCAGCGTGGTTTCGGTTTCCGGGCGAATGTACATGCCGATGCACTATCCGCCCGGCAAACCGACCCTCGGGTATCTGGCATATTCCGATGACAACGGGCGAACATGGCAAAAAATACCGAATTCGCCGTGGGGTGCAGACAGCCATTTTCGGGTGCTGATGTTCATCAATATGGGGCAAGATTATCGTTTAAATGAAGACGGCTATTTGTATGGGTTGGGCATTGACGGCGAAGTTGCCGACCCGCCGCAATTGGAACCTATCTACTTGACCCGCGTCCGGCGTGCCGCCGACGGCGCGTCTGCCGCCGATGACCCGGTATTGAAATACACCAACTACCAATATTTTGCCGGAACGGATGAAAACGGACAGCCAAAATGGTCATCAGACCAGAATGAAGCCGTGCCATTGAACGGTTTGGAAACGCTGGCGCAAGCGTCGGCGATGTATCATCCCGATTTGCGCCGTTATTTGTTTTTGAGCGGCTGGGTGGGCGAAGCGCCGGGCACCTCTGCCGGTGTGGCAGGGGTATCCGACAATGTTTTGGTGGGCGCGCTGTACGAAGCCGCAAAACCGTGGGGACCGTGGCATAAAGTGGCATTTTTCCCGGGCGGATTTATTGCGAACATGTTTCCGAAAGGCACCACTCCCGACGGATTGTATTTTGCCGCAGCCGGTGGCGGCGGATTGACCTACAATTTGAATGTGGGGCATTTAAAACTCACCACCCGCTGACTTCATCATAGGCGGGAAGTAAATTATTGATACCTGTGGGGCACGTCGCCGCGTGCCCCGGCATAACCACAATTACCACCAATCCTCAATTTTAAAACCTACTTTGCCACAGCCGTGAAAAGTGCTCGCATTCGCTTGACAATAGAACGAATGTTTTGTATAATCTAGTTTAG
>CAYPNZ010000272.1:2327-4749 GCA_964411845.1 uncultured Anaerolineaceae bacterium | reverse complement strand
ATTCAGTTCCAACCCGGTGGCGGAAGTGGGCAGCGCCGCATCGAGCCTGCCCATTAAAATGATACCGCTTAATCCGCACAACACCCCGCCGATGACATATACCAGCAACTCGGTGCGGTTGGTGTGGATACCGGCAAGCCGCGCCGCTTCTCGGTTGCCGCCGACAGCGTACACGCCGTGCCCGAAAATGGTTCGCGAAAGTACAAAATGAGCCGCAAGAAATGCCAAAAGTAACACAATTACCGGCACCGGAATGCCGGCAATTTCGCCTTCGCCGAGATAATTGTACGAATCCGGAAAACTGAAAATGGTTTGCCCGTTGGATACAGCCAGCGTTAAACCGCGACCCATTGCCAACGTGGCGAGTGTGGCGATGAAGGGGGTAACACCCAACTTGGTAATGCTGAAGCCGTTAAACAGCCCCACCAGCCCGCCGATGGTCAACGCCACCAAAATGCCAATCAAACCGGGCGCACCGGCGCGCATCGCTACGGCGGCAACCATCCCGCTGAGTGCCACGGTTGACCCCACGGACAGGTCAATGCCGGCGGTAACGATGACAAATGTCATCCCGATGGCAACAATGCCGATGGTAGATGTTTGCAGCAACACATTCAACCAATTGTCAATGGTTAAAAATCGGGGCGAGAGAACGGCAAACACACCCGACAAAACGGTAAATGCAATTAACACGCCTCCTTTGCGCCAAATATTGCCCAGCGTGCTCATTGCGGATGATTTTGGTTGAGATATGGCGGTCATTCGTTATTTCCTCCACTTGTACCGGCGGCGTAACTCATAATTACATTTTGTGAAAATTCATGGCGGGGGATGTCGGCAATTTTTTGCCCGTTGCGCAGCACCACAATGCGGTCGCTAATGCCGATGAGTTCCGGCAGTTCCGACGACAGCAGCAAAACCGCGCCCCCCTGTTGCACAAATTTACCGATGCGTTCGTAAACTTCAACTTTTGCCCCCACATCAATGCCGCGGGTGGGGTCATTCATTATCATCAAAACGGGGTCGGATTGTCCAACACGAGCCAGCAGCACTTTTTGTTGATTGCCGCCGCTCAACGATTTGACCGGCGCGCCGGTGCCGGCGGCTTTGATTTTGTAATCGGCAATGGCGTTCCGGGCGATTTTTTCGGTGGATTTGTTGTTTACCACGCCGAATTTGGACAATTTCGACAAAATTGAAAGGGCAATGTTTCGGCGGATGGAGAAATCCAAAAACAGCCCTTGTTCTTTACGGTCTTCGGGAACATACCCCACTTGCGATTGAATGGCACTGTGGGGAGATTGCGGATTGTAATTTTGCCCTTGCAGGGTCATCGTGCCGCCGGTGGGGCGGCGAATACCGGCGGCAATTTGTGCGATTTCGGTTATGCCGGAACCGGGCAATCCGCCCAACCCGACAATTTCACCGGCACGAATTTCAAAAGACACATTTTGCACGCGGTCGTTTAAACTCAGTCCCTCGGCGCGAAACACAACATCGCCGATGGGGACGGTGGCTTTGGGGTAAAAATCTTCGATGGGACGGTCAACCATCGCCTCGACGATTTGGGTGGGTGTCCACTCGGCGGTGGGGCGGGTATCCACTTCCCTGCCGTCGCGCAGTACCATCACCCGGTCACAAATTTCAAACACTTCATCCAAATGGTGCGAAATGTAAATGATGGCAACGCCTTCTTCTTTCAAATGTCGCACCACCGAAAACAAATGCCGCACCTCTTTTTCGTTCAGGGAGGATGTCGGTTCATCCATCACCAAAATGCGCACATCGCGGCTGAGGGCTTTGCCCACCTCAATCAGTTGACGGGCATCAATGCGCAAATCTGCCAGCCGCTGTCGCGGCGACACATCCAGCCGAATGCGTTCCAAGAGTGCGCGGCTGCGGTTCATCAGTTCGGCGCGTTTAATGCCGCCCAATGCGTTGCGGGGCATGTGTCCCAAAAACAAATTTTCCGCCACGCTGAGTTCGGGCACCAAACTGAGTTCCTGATAAATAACGGAGATGCCGCGGCTCAAACTTGATTCGGGATGGTCAATGGTGATGGTTTCGTTATCAAAAACGATAGTGCCCGCATCGGGAAAGTATGCGCCACCCAAAATTTTAATCAGGGTCGATTTTCCGGCGCCGTTTTCGCCGACAATTCCCAAAACTTCACCGGCATCCAGCGTCAGCGATACATCTTGTAACGCTTGCACGGCGCCGAACCTTTTGGAAATATGGGTCATTGTGAGTAGTGGCATAATTATATCCGTCACTGAGTTTCAGGGTTCAATGGGGGATGCGTGACACACAGTGAATATAACCTGCGTGCCACGCATCGTGTTATGCGGTTACCGAATTACTGCACTTCTTCCGACCACAGACCGTAGGCTTGCACTTCGGGGCTGTCAATGTTGTCGTGGGT
>CAYPNZ010000272.1:0-2227 GCA_964411845.1 uncultured Anaerolineaceae bacterium | reverse complement strand
TGACGACGCCGGCGGTCATACCGACGAAGAAAGCGTTTTCCAGCGTTGCCACCGAGTAGCCGATGCGTAACGGTTTTTTCTCGGCTGCGGGAGCGGCTTCATCGGATTTTGCCGGCGCTTGCGTGGCGACGGCTTGGTCGGTTTTGCCCCCGGACGTTTCTGCCGGGGCTTTGGTAGCATTGCCGCCGCACGCGCTCAATGCCAGTACCAATACAAAAAACAGTGGAACTATAAAACGTTTCATAGACATTCTCCTCTTCTTTTGATACTAATTATTTTTAGCCACCTATGTTGATGGCAATGAAACCGTTACAGTGTTTTGGGTATCCACGCATCCCAAATGAGTTTCTCGTTGCGGATAGCCGTTTCCATATTTTGCAGAGAAATAATGACGTACAGCGCATCAATAATGGTAGATTGGGCGATGCGCGATGCCAGCGATTCGGCGCGGGTTTCGCGGGCGACGCTGAGCAGGGTTACATCGGCGTGCTGGGTGATGGGTGACTGCGCATTGCCGGTGATGCAAATGGTGCTCGCGCCATTCTGTTTGGCTTTTTCCAGAGTCAGCACGGGGTCAATGGAACTACCCGATTGCGAAACGGCGACCACCACATCTTCCGAGCCAACAAGCGCGGCTTCCATCAATTGCAGGTACGAATCGGTTTGAGCGCTACAATTAAAACCCAACCGCACAAACATGTTGTACATACTCTGCACAATCGGGGCGGATGTGCCCACGCCGATTATCAGGATTTTTTGGGCATTATTGAGTAGATTCACTGCGGATAGCACGGCGTTTTCATCCAGAACTTCCAGCGTGTCATACAATGCTTGGATATTTGACGTGAAAACCTTGCGGGCGATGGTGAACGGTTCGTCATCGGCAGAAATGTCATCGTGAATGATTTGGGTGGGGCTGGAAATATCGCGGGCGATGGACAATTTCAGGTCGAGATACCCTTGAAAGCCGGCATTGCGGCAAAAGCGCAAAACGGTGGTGTCGCTCACGCCGCAGGCATGAGCCACCTGCGCCATCGAAAGGTGCATCACTTCGGAAGCGTGCTGCAAAACCCAATCGGCAACTTTTGTTTCCGATGCGGCAAGGGCGGGGTATCGGCTGCGGATACGGGCTAGAGAATTGACACCGTTACCGGCTGTTTTCGTCTTTGTCAAGTCTTCCATCAAATATCCTTGGGTGTTTTCACGGCGTTGTGGTGGTACAACATCTTTTTTATGAATGATGTAATAATACTGCTACAACCATTATAGTGGATTCCGATGGGTTGTCAAGCGGTTTTTTACGCCGGTTTTTGCTTTTTTCATTTATGCGGTAAAATGTGACCGGAAACGGATATGCGATGACAATTGATTGGCTCAATGTATTTTTCAATGCAATATGGATTGTCGGTTTGGCAATAATTTTGGCGGCATTCAGTTATAATGATTGGCTGGCATACGCCAAAGGTATAAAACTGCGCCAACAACTCGATACCCCCGCCTTTCAAACCCCGCTGACCCTCGGTTTGATGATGGTCAGCGCATCACTGGCGTTGCTGGCAGATGTGTGGTGGCAGCAGTGGCTGTGGTGGATATTTGTGGTGCTGTTTGCCGTACAATGGTGGTGGGACATCCACCATAGAAGGGAGATAAATTGACATACTGGCGTACATTCATTGTCAAGTATATTCCTTTGTGGTTTTTTTTGTTAGCTCCGCTTTTTATTTTTCCTAGTCGAATGAACGTACTGGTTCTGTTGATTCTACCGATTTTTGGCATTTTAAATAAGTTGGAGAAGGGGTACTTCTTCCGACGTACCCCTTTCGATTGGTTGATTTTGGGATTGTTGTTGATGATGTTGGTAACAGAATATGCCACATTCGATTTAAATTTTACATTACCAAAGTTAAGTGGGCTTTTGTTTCATATAGTGGTTTTTTATGTGGTTGTGGAAATTTTGCAATCTCGTCGGGGGTGGGAACATAGCCTAGCATTGTTCTTTTTGCTGGGTATAGGCATTAGTGGGATAGGATTGCTTGGCACCGATTGGCTTTTTAAGAATGAACTTATCAGTAAGTTTTTGCAAAAATTACCGCAGTCTATACGGGGATTGCCGGGGGCAGAAACAGGTATTGGACCGAATGAACTTGCCGGTACGTTACTGTGGTTTTTCCCGTTAGCATTTGGTATTTTAATTAGTCCAACAAAGGAGACCTTTGGTGATCACACG
>CAYPNZ010000271.1:0-4750 GCA_964411845.1 uncultured Anaerolineaceae bacterium | reverse complement strand
CAAATAGTTTACTTTGAGCACAATTGAGTGTATGTTTTAGGTTTCAAGTTCCTAGTTTTTCGGGGTTAGAAAGGTTCGATGGGATGCATTATACCAGTTTTTGTTGCTTTTCGTCGCAACTCAAATTGCTCAAAGCAGGTTGGAATATCGAGTGCAGCCAAATTTTGAAAGTTAATCGCATTCCATTGTTTTTTCAGTACCCGCACACTATAAAGGTATTCGTTAACGATATTCCCAGTAGATTTGCTAGCCCTTTGTGAATATCCTGAGAGGACAACCGTTGATACCGACGGTAATGATACAAATACTTCACCAATAAGCCTAAAGCCAATTGCATGAATATGCTGGAAATAGTTTTTTCTTTTTTTGGTTTCTGAGAGTTGTTTGTAAATTATTCTTAAATCTTTTTTGTTGACAACTGCATATAACTCGGGCATATCTTCGATCTCTGGTAAATCTACATCCAATAAGACTTCCGTTCCATTTTTTGTTATTTCGAACGAGATTAATGTCTCTCTTGGCCAATAAAGATTTTGGAATACTTCTTCAAGAAACTTGTTCATCGCAGTGGTATCAGACAATCTTTCTACTTCGATGAAATCTTGGCGTTTACGTTGTTGCTGCTCAAAATCGGACTTTGCTGCATTGAACGCTTCGAGTTTTTCTTTATACTCTTGATTCCGTCGGACATAATTTTTTCTAAACTCCTCTTTTTTGTCAGTCCATTTTTTCAGACGACGTTCATAATTTCTCTGCAACTCATCATTTATTTTGTCTATGGATTTTCGAAGAAAGCTAATTCGCTTAGCCAAAAAACTGTATTCCTTAAAAATTGGTTTTTCTGGAGCAGCTTCTTCGAATATGCTGGAAGGGGCTGTCGGTTCCCATAAGTCGAATTCTGACGGGGTAAAGGCTATTTCTGTATCTGGCGGGGGTGTAGTGAGGTGTATATTAATTGCTGAAGATATTTCATTATTTATTTCATCACAGTTTTCTTGCAACCAATCGACTATTAAATTGCGGTTCTGTCGTTTGGCGAGGCGAATATACTCATCTGGTAAGTAATTCCCTACATTATCTTTGAACACAACAGTTCCATCTTCTTGCAGAACAAGAGAAACTTTTTTTTCTATATTGGAAGACCGATTGGAACCCGAAGTTCTCGGTTTTGTTTCTCGGTGAGCATTTGAAGAACTTCCGGCAATTTTTGACCGATAGCTTAATCCGGTTCCCGATAATCCGATGTTGCTGTAAGCACCGCGACTACCGAAGTTTATGGATGAACCCCGCCCCCCGACAGTAAAACTGCTACCAGTCTTGCCTAGGTTCAAACGGACACCAGGTGCAATTTTAATTGACCGCCTGAATCGAAGTCCCATTAATTTCCTCCCTATGCTGATAACATAATTTTATTGATTAACTCATATCCCAATGCCATCCACCGTAACTGCACTAGCAATTGCTGCCCCATTGTCAGCGAAAATACGCAATACGCCCCACGTGCTGCCAATCTCCAATTACCAATCTCCATTCGCTGCCGCCGCCGGTGCGCCCGTCCGCCCCGAAATAAATTTCAGGGCTGAAAGCCAAAGCCGACTTCAAGTCGGCTTGCGCGGTGAGCCTGAACTTCAGTTCAAGGCGAGACGCCGCAACGTCAGCGAAAATACGCAATACGCCCCGCGTGCTGCCAATCTCCAATTACCAATCTCCATTCGCCGCCACCACCGCCGCGCCGGCAACTGCGACCCCGCCGCCGGTGCGACCGTCCGTCCAGCTGAAGCCGGCAAGCTGTGCGCCGACGATGAACAGGTTTTCCGCAATCACCGAGCCGTCATCCCCCACGGGGTTGAGCCGCGCGTTGACCCGCACCCCCGCCTCGGCGATGGGCTGCCCGGCGGTAAATTTCGGGGTGAACCAGCGATGCCGGTCGGCGGGCGCGAGCACAGGCAAACCGAATACCGGCTCGCGGGCGGAACCGTCAAGCGCGGTGTCTATCCCGCCGCCAAAGATGCTCCCCGTCGCCAGCACAAAGTTGTCGGCGCGGTGGGTCAGCAACCGGCTGGCACTTTCGGTGCGGATGTGCTGCACCCGCCCGCCGGAAATTTCACCGTCCACCACTTTGATGCCGAGCAGAAATTCGCCGCCCTGCGCCAAAAATTCCGCTTTCAGTGCCTCGAACAACCGCCGTCCCGGCACGGATGGGGGCAGGGTGCTGATTTCAAAAACAGTTTTCCCCAGTGCGGATTCCAGTTCCGCCAAAACCTGCGGATGATTTTTCAGCCCCAGCACGGCGGGGAACCCGATTCGGCTGAACCCTTTGGTGTGCGGTTTCAGCACCGCCAGCAATCGCCGCCGAAAATCGGGACGGTCAAAAGCGTGTGCCAATTCAATCGGCGTGATGTTCATTCTGCCGTCCACCGGTGCGGGCAGACGCAGGGTGACGGCTTTGGCGTGAACGCCGAGTTTTTGCGCATTCAGGTTGTCCGCCATTAAATTCGGGTAAAAATCGCGCAATTCATCGAATCCCACCAGCAGCATACGCCCGCCGTGCCGCAAGTCTCCCTGTGCCAGCGATTGCGGCGCGAGCACGGCGGGATGCACGGCACCGAGTGCGGTCGGCAGCCACATATTTTTCTCCGTTTCGCCGATGTATGGCAGCCCCTGCGCGGCGGCGATGCGTTTCAGGGCGTTCACCCCGCGTCGAATCGCGTCCGCGCCGGTGAGCCGGTACGGATGGGTCGGTCGGGCTGCCAGAAAATCGTCCAGCACGGCAAGCGGATTTTCCAGCGGGGTGATGCTGTCGGTGGGGTGATAGCCCAGCACGTCAATCGCGCCGGATGCCAGCGCAATCGCGCCGATGCCGTTTGCCAGCAGTCGCACATGTTGTCCGGCTTGCGCCAATAAATTTGCGGTCATCAAGCCGGACAATCCCGCGCCGATAACGATGGTGTCATGTTTGTTCATAGTTTCAGGTTCCAAGTTTCAAGTTTCAAGTCTCAAATCGCCCGGCTGTTCGCTATTCGTCACTCGCCATTCGTCACTTCAAAAATGCCTTCCGTTTCAATTTCGCCGATGCGGGGCAGGGTTGCGCCGCTCAATTCGGCGGGCAGTTTGTCCAGCCCCAGCAAGCCGAAATAAATGCCTTCGTCCAACAGCATTTGCCGCAATTGTTGCCCCGCCAGCACGGGTTTGATGCCTTTCCAGCGTTCATTCAGAAAATCGGTCAGCGATTTGTCCGCTTCCGCCGCCGAAAGGTGTTTTTCGCGGTGCATGATGGCGGCGGTGCGATAGGTGCAAAATCCACCCTGACACGGACCCATCCCGACGCGCAAATCGCGCCGCAGGTCGTTGATGATATTGCCGGGGGTGTGCGCCAGTTCCGCTTCGATTTGCCCGCGGGTGACCAATTCACATTCGCAGATGATTTGTTCCCCTTTGGCGGCAGTTTCCACCGTTTTCAGCCGGTCGCCCAACCGAAAATAGCGGCGTTTTTCCAGCGGCGAAAGTACGGTGTCAGCGGTGCGGCAGGGGCGTTCCGTGCCGAGTTTGCGGCATACCAAATCGGCGGTATGTTCTGCCATCATACGGTAAGTTGTCCATTTGCCGCCGGTGATGGTGACAAAACCGTCCACGCCATCGCGGGTGCTGTGGTCGAGCAGGGCGTGCCCGCGCGTCACATCGCGCAGATTTTCCCCGGCGGTGGTATCCTGATAGAGCGGTCGCACGCCTGCCCACGCCCGCAGGGCGCGGAATTTTTTGAAGGACGGGACAACCACTTCACCCTGTGCCAGCATGGCTTCCACTTCCCAATCTTCGATGGGGTAGTGGTCTGGGTTCGGCACGCGGACAGATGTTGTGCCCACCACTGCCACCGAACCGACCGGCACGATGATGTCGCCGTCGTTGGGGGGTCCGCAGCGGTTGATGACCGTGTTCACCATGCGGAAATTCATCGCCACCATGGTGCCTTTGCCGGCATACACCGTGACATCACAGCCCGCCAGCGCGGCGAGCCGTCCACCCCACGCGCCCGCCGCATTGACCACCATATCGGCGGTGATGGTCATTTCTTCGCCGGTGATGACGTTTTTCACCCGCGCGCCGGAAACGCGGTTGCCGCTTTTCAGCAGTTGGGTCACTTCGTGATAAATTTTGACCGTGCCGCCCAACTGTTTGCCCGATTCCATCAGCGTTTTGCATGTTTCCCACGTTTCCACACTGCCATCGGGCGCCCAAAAAACGCGCCGAGCCTGCGGGGTGAGCAACGGTTCGCGGCGCAGTGCTTCCGCCACCGAGATTTCTTCGGCGGGGATGCCGGCGCGGTGTGCCGCGGTGAACCATTGGTCGGCAAAGTCGGCGGGGTCGGCGGGGGTGTTGACGAAAAAGCCGCCGGTATCTTCGATGCAGTGGGGGATAATTTTGCGCAGGATGGTGTTTTCGGCGGCGCACTCTTTGGCGGCGGTGGGGTCTTTCACGGCATAGCGTCCGCCGCTGTGCAACAACCCGTGAAACCGCCCCGAGGTGGCGTTCGACAGCGCGCCGCGCTCCACCAGCGTGGTTTTAAAGCCGCGCTGGCACAGGTCGAAAAAAACGCCGCTGCCGGTAACGCCCCCGCCAATGACGAGGATTTCGGTTGAAAGGTGCTTCATAAGCGAATCCTTTTACAGTTGGTTATCAGTCATCGGTTATCGGTTTTCAGTTGTCAGCAAAGGCTAGGTTCCGGTGGTGTTTGCCGATTTCATATTCTGAA
>CAYPNZ010000270.1:0-4753 GCA_964411845.1 uncultured Anaerolineaceae bacterium | reverse complement strand
CTTGCGCTGCCCCCGCGCGCCGACAGGGTATCTCTCGAATTTTGGGAAACAAGACTTGCGCAAATTGGTGGCAAATTACACCCTTCGATGCGGCTCGCTCTGCGGTCGAGCCTACTCAGGATGTGTTTCACCCTGAGTAGCCCGTAACGTGCATTTGACAGCCGAAGTGCCGTTCCATCGGCACAAGCCCCGTATATCCACCACTCGTCGAAATATCCAATTTGCATACATCCCTGTATACGGTATCATACTAAAGAAGCGTTTAGAAAACGTTTAGATTTGATAAAGAAGGGAATTATCGCCGGTGAGTTTGCAAATCTTCACACTGGGGACTTTGAGCATTGAAATGGATGGTAAACCGCTGGCGAAATTGCCGTCCCGCGCCGCCGAAGCCTTGCTGGTTTATGTGGCGTGTCAGCCGCAGCCGGTTTCGCGCGACACGCTGGCAACACTGTTGTGGGAAGGACGCACTCAACAAAACGCACGCGGCAATTTGCGTACCGTTCTTTCGGGGTTGCGGCAAGCCGTGGGAGATTACCTGATTGTCACTCGCCACGAAGTGGCGTTCAACCATACCGCCGATTACCGACTTGACTGCGCCGAGTTTGAGGCGTTGTTGGCGGCATTTGCCGAAACCGGTGATATTGATACCCTGCAACGGGCGATGAATTTATATCGCGGCGATTTTTTGGCAGGGTTTTCACTGCGAGACGGGTTGGGTTTTGAAGAATGGGCGCTACTGACGCAAGAATCGTTACGGCGGCGGGCAAACAACGGCTTGCGGCGGCTGGTTGAGTACCATTTCCAGCGGGGAGAATATGAAATCAGCCTCGAACGGATAAAATACCTGCTGACCATAGCCCCTTTCGATGAAAAAATGCAGCGCAGACGGATGGAATCGCTTTTGCGGCTGGGGCAGCGTAACGCTGCCATAAAATCATACCGGGAATACCGCCAACTGCATTTTGAGCAACTGGGCACTGCGCCGGATGCTGCCACCCAAGCCCTTTTCACCCGCATAAAAAACGCGGAAATCCCGCCCGTGCGGCGCATCCCCGTTTTGTCCGCGCCTTTCATCGGGCGAGAATCGGAATTGACCGCAATTTTTCGCTGTTTCGCCAACCCCAATTGCCGCTTGATTTCTATTTTGGGTCCCGGCGGCATTGGCAAAACGAGCATCGCCGTGCAAGCGGCGCACCGGTTGGCGCAAACCCAGCCCGGGCAATTTTTGGATGGCATATATTTTGTGCCGCTGACAAATTTAGAAACGACATCACTGCTGCCCTGCAAAATGGCAGATACACTGAATTTCAAACTGATGGGTTTGGAAACAGTGGAAGCGCAACTGCTTGATTTTCTTCGAGATAAAGAGTTGTTGCTGATACTGGATAACTTCGAGCATCTCATCTTGCCCGAAAGCGTGGCGTGGCTATCGCAAATATTGAATGCCGCCCCAAATGTGAAAATCCTGCTCACTTCGCGGGAACGGCTGAATTTGCCGCAAGAATATACCATTGACCTGCGCGGCTTGCCGTATCCCGCCGCCGCTATACCCAATGCCGAATCATTCGGCGCGGTAAAACTGTTTTTGCAGCACGCCAATCGGGTTCAATATAATTTTGACCCCGATGCCGATGAACTGGCAGCCATCATCCGTTTTTGCCAATTGGTTGACGGTATGCCGCTGGCAATTGAACTTGCCGCCGCCGAAATGCGCTATTTCCCCTGCCGGCACATCGTTTCGGAAATTGAGAAAAAACTCGACTTTCAAAGTGCGCCCGCCGCGAATCGCCCGCCGCGGCACGCCAGCCTGCGCGCCACCATCGAATATTCGTGGGCGCTGCTGGCAGAAAACGAACCGATTTTGCATATTGCCCGCCGGTTGGCTGTTTTTCACGGGGCTTTCGATTTGCCCGCCGCGATTGCCGTAACCAAAGCCACCCCCCACCAACTAATTTCACTGGTTGACCGCTCGTTTCTGTATCGCACCCAAACCGGTGCATTCGAGATTCATCCGCTGATCCACCATTTTTTGGCGGAAAAATTGGCAGAACATCCCACCGAAGAAAAAGAAACGCGATTGCGGCACGCCGATTGGTACACCAAACTCATCAAATCCGCCGCCGGGTTTGAACACGAAAATATGGAACGCCATTTTTCTGAAATGAAGGATGCCGCCAAAACCCATTTGGATAACATTATTGCCGCCGCGCTTTATCTTGCCCGGTATCACCACTTTCCAAACCGCCGTTTGGTAACACTGATTGAATCGCTAATTTTCTATTTTGACTATTCGCACCGATACCGCGAATGGAAATCAATCTTCCGGCAAATTATTGCCGCATTGCAGGAAGAATCCGATGGCGGAGACGAAGAGCGCTGGTTGATACTGGTGTTGTCCAGCCGTATTGTGCAGGCAGATATTTCGCTGCACGCTTATAGCCGCGCCGAAGCGCAATTGCGAGCAATGATGCCGGCGGTTTATGCCCTGCAAAACGATGCGCTCATTTCTGCCTGTTTGGAAATGCAGAGCATTTTGTCTGCCCGCGCGGGAAATTTTGCCGAGGCATTTCGGCAAGCCGAAGCGGCGTTGGCGGCGGTTGCCGGTCACGATAACCATTACCAATGGTCGGTACTGCGCACATTGGGCGACATCGCTTTCGATGCGGGAGATTTGGCACGGGCGGAAGCGGCGCATCGCCGCGCCTTTACCCTTGCCGCCGAGTCGGCATCTGAAACGGAAGCGTTGCCGGTTTTCAAATTGGCGATGGGGAAAATTGCGCGTCGGCGGGGGCGTTTGAATGAAGCGTATCAATTGCTGAACGAGGCTTTAACCGCCGCCCGGCACGGAGGTGTGCCGGAGCGGACTATCGCCTGCCTGACCGAACTGGGGTGGACGACAACGGCAATGGGCAATTACAATGCTGCCGATGCGGTACTGACTGAAGCGGCTTCGCTGGCAGAAGCGCAAGGCAACCTGCGCTTGATTGCTTTGGCATTTTTGGCACGAGCAAACCTTGCCGCCACGTGCGACGGTCGGGCTGCGGCGCAAGAATTTTACCGACGCAGCGCAGATATTTTCAGAAAAATCGGCGATAAACCGAATTTGGCATTGGTTCCGACTGAATTTATCTGACGGATGCCGTCATTTCTATTTCAGCACCAGCGGCAGATAAATACTCAACCAATTGATGCGCACTGTTGCCGTGGCAGAGACCGGTTGGTATCCCGATGCGGTAACCGTCACCGTGTTGACGATGGTGGCGGGAAATGTAGCGGTACTGCCGGTAGTGATGTATGTTACCACTGCCGTGTATGAAATGGTAACGGCGTTGGTGTTTGAAATTGAACCCTGCCAATCAACAAAATTATTGTCGCACTGTAAAACGGGTGGCAGATTGGCTGTGCCGGTGAGCGCACAAGAATTGCCGATAAGTTGCAACCCCGCCGGAAGTTCATCGGTCAACCGGAGCGTGCCGCTGAATGGCGCGCCGGAATTTTTGATGGCGGCGGTATAGGTTAATGTCTGTCCGTAAGTTGCAATATTGGCGGAAACGGTTTTTTGCACATCAATTTGTGCGGTTGCCGCGTTGCCATCCCACCCGGCAAGGCGAGCCCATAGCCACCACGCGGCATAGGCTTTGCGGTTGCAATTTAACGGTTGGCTGTGAGCGCAACCGCAACTGTACCAGTCTTCATCTTGGGTGTGCGAGTTTTGCCAATTGATAGCCCAGTTACTGTCTCGTGAGCCGTCGCCGTCTGAATCATAATCGCAGGCATCATTAACGGCTTTGTCGCCGTAATAATTTCCATCCGGGTCGTACAATTCAATGTCGTAAAAATCGAAAAGCACTTTATTGTTTTGGATGGCATAATCTCTGATTTGCTGGTTACGGGCGTGCAGATTGCCCGTTTCGCCACTGCCGTCGGAATGTCCCGTCATATAAACGAAAGTTACGCCGGGGTAATCTGTTTCCAGTTGCGACATTGGCGAAAGGTAGCGGTCAATCATTTGTTGTTCGGTATAGCCGGATGCTTCGCCGCACCAAGACCAAATAATCACGTTTATATCGGGGTTGTTGGTTCCGCGTCCGGTGGCGGGGTCGGGTGTGCCGAGGTATTCTCTGGTTTCGTTTACCCAGTTGGGAAAGTAGCCGCAATCGTGGTCTAAATCGCCGCTGCCGTAGCCGTCGCCTTCACGCAAATCCAGTGCGCCGTTGCTGCCGCCGCGATTCCATTCAAAAATATCTTGCGGTAATGCCAGCCCCAGCCCGCCATTGTTGGCAAACTCAACCAGCCCGGTCATCCCGCTGGTTAGTTGACTCCCGTGTGAGGTGTGTCCGTACCCAATGTGCAGCGATTGTTTCGCCGCTTCAATCCAAGTTTGCGGTATGGCGGTGATGTCTGTGGTTGTGTGGTCAATGATTATTGGCTGGCTTGCCGATGCGGCAGTCGGTGTGGCAGGTTTATCCGGTTCGGTGGCAATAGCGGATAAGGTGAGTGTGCCAAAAACGGCAAAAATTACACCCAATTTAAAAAGAATTCGAATATTCATTTTTCTCCCGTCCCGTTTTTATTTCAAGTGGCTGTCTGTTTTTAGTATATGCGATTATTGCGTTTGGTGCGTGATGGCGACAGCACCGTAACCAAACGAATAACCTACGATTGCGTAACCGTTTTCTGCTGACAGGTTCATTCTTTCAACACCAGCGGCAGATAAACAAAATTGTCCACCGGCATTGCGGTAACGGTA
>CAYPNZ010000269.1:0-4757 GCA_964411845.1 uncultured Anaerolineaceae bacterium | reverse complement strand
GACCGGCTACTATCCCGAAGAGGTGGTTGGCAAAAATCCGTCACTGCTGCAATCGGGGCAAACACCGCCACAAATATATACCGAAATGTGGAAAACTATTCTCGATGGCAGAATATGGCGCGGCGAATTAAAAAACAAATGCAAAGACGGACGGCTATACGATGCCGAATTGACCATCTCCCCCATTTTCGACCCGCACGGCAATGTCAATAAATTTGTGGGCATTGAGCGCGATATTACCAAATTGCGCGAACTGGACAGAATGAAAACCGAATTTTTGGGAACCGCCGCCCACGAATTGCGCAGCCCGCTGACAACTTTACAGGGATATGCCGAATTGTTGATGGTACGCTCCGATTTTTCGCCGGAGGAAGTGCGCCGTTTTGTGGGATACATCCACGAGCAAGCCCTTCATTTGGCGAACTTGGTTTCGGATTTGCTGGATGTATCAAAAATTGAATCCGGCGCGGCATTCCCCATCAAACCGGTTGAAATGAATCCCCGCGAAATTTTTGTGCAAACAGTCAACGACTGGCAATTGCGCACCGAAAACCACAACATCCAACTGGTTGAACCGGCTGAATGGACCCATTTAAAAATTGACAAAGCCCGATTGACCCAAACTTTAAACAACCTGCTTTCTAACGCCATAAAATATTCTCCCAACGGCGGCGATATAACCGTTACCGTGCAGCGTACACCGATTAACCTGCTCATATCGGTAGAAGATAACGGCATCGGCATGTCTACCGAGGAGCAACAACATGTATTCGAGAAATTCTGGCGCGCCGATGCCAGTTCCACCGCCATTGAAGGCACCGGGCTGGGGATGGTCATCGTCAAACACATCATCGAATCGCATGGCGGAAAAATATGGCTGATGAGCCAAAAAGGAAAAGGCACCACCATCAAATTCACCCTGCCGGTGGGTGCGCCATTGCAAACCGTGCTGGTCATCGAAGATGACCCCAGCATATTGGATATTGAACGCCACCTGCTGGAAAGTGAAAATTACTATGTTATTTCCGCCAAAAACGGCGAAGAAGGCTTGCGCATCGCTTTCGACCGGCATCCCGACTTAATTATTTTAGACTTGATGCTCCCCAAAATGACCGGCGAGGAAGTTTTGCGGCGATTAAAAAACACCCCGGCAACCAAAAATATCCCGGTGGTCGTTGTTTCGGCAAAATCGGGGCTGGCGCAAATTGAAAAAACCTTTTCTTTGGGCGCAACCGATTTTATCACCAAACCATTCAGCACCGCAGAATACACAAGCCGCATAAAACTGGCTTTAAGCAAATAAAACAGGAGATTTGCTATGAAAAAAATTCTAATCGTTGACGACCAAGCCAAAATCAGAGAATTGGTGAATGTCACCATCCGCATTGGCGACTACGAAATTTTGGAAGCCGCATCCGGCGACGAAGCGCTGGAAGTTGCCCGTAAACATCAACCCGACCTGATTTTTCTGGATGTGATGATGCCCAACAGTTCCATTGACGGGTTTGAAACCTGTCGCCAACTGAAAGCGGATGACCGCACCAAAGGCGCGCACATCCTGATGTTGACGGCGCTGGACAAAGAAGAAGACATCGCCCGCGGCAAAGAAGTTGGCGCCGACGGATATTTCACCAAACCGTTCAGCCCGCTGGAATTGATGAACAAAGTGGAAGAAGTGCTGGGGTAAAATAGACTTTCCGCAAAAAACCGGCTCGCACATTCCCTTTGCCGGTTAATTATTTTACTGCACGATTCCCACATCTCCTTTTTTAAATCTCTTTCATCTTGCATTATAATACAGGGCATGATGTACGGTTGTATATCGTGCTCTGATATTTTTGGCTGTTTTTTACCGGAACCACAACATACAATTGGGGAACGCTGTCGTTATTGCCCAATAATCGGTCAGGGAGAAGACTATGAGCAACAACGAAATGTCGCAATTTGAAAAAAGCAAGCATGAATGGGAAGAAACCACGCTGAAAAAAACACTTTCGGCACGCCCGGAACGCGCTGAAAAGTTCATTACCACTTCCTCCCGCCCCATCAAACGGTTGTACACCCCCACATCTTTTTCGCCCGATGAATATTTGGAAAAACAAGGCTTTCCCGGTCAATACCCGTACACCCGCGGTGTCCATGCCACCGGCTACCGCGGCAAATTGTGGACGATGCGCATGTTTGCCGGCTTCGGCACGGCGGAAGAAACCAACCAACGCTTTAAATACCTGCTGGAACAGGGACAAACCGGGCTGTCCATCGCCTTTGATATGCCGACGCTGTACGGTTACGATACCGACGCCCCGCAAGCGCTGGGTGAATTTGGCAAATGCGGCGTTGCCATTTCCAGCATGCGCGATATGGAAGTGCTGCTCGACGGACTGCCCCTTGACCGCGTTTCTACCAGTATGACCATCAACAGCCCCGCCGCCGTCATTTGGGCGATGTTCATCGCCGTGGCAGATAAACGGGGCATTTCCCGCAAAAAACTGGCGGGAACCATCCAAAACGACATTTTGAAAGAGTATATCGCCCAAAAAGAATATATCTTCCCCCCGAAACCGAGCATGCGGCTGGTCACCGACACCATCGAATTTGGCACGGAACACCTGCCCCTGTGGAACACCATCAGCATCAGCGGCTATCACATCCGCGAAGCAGGCAGTACCGCCGCGCAAGAATTGGCTTTTACGCTGGGCGACGGCATCGAATATGTAAAATGGGCAATTGAACGCGGGTTGGATGTGGACGCATTCGCACCGCGGTTGAGTTTTTTCTTTAATGCCCACAACGACTTTTTTGAAGAAATTGCCAAATATCGCGCCGCGCGGCGCATTTGGGCAAAAGTTATGCGCGAACAATTCGGCGCAAAAAATCCGCGCTCGTGGTTGATGCGCTTCCACACTCAAACCGCCGGCGCCAGCCTGACCGCCCAACAACCGGAAAATAACATTGCCCGGGTGGCAATTCAAGCCTTGGCGGCGGTATTGGGCGGCACGCAAAGCCTGCACACCAACTCGATGGATGAGGCGTTGGCGCTGCCCAGCGAAACTGCCGTGCGGGTGGCGCTGCGCACCCAGCAAATCATCGCCCACGAAAGCGGCGTGGCTAACACCGTTGACCCGCTCGGCGGCAGTTATTTCGTCGAGCAATTGACCGATGAAATGGAAGCGGAAGCATGGGACTATTTTGAAAAAGTGGAAGCGCTCGGCGGGGTGCTGCCGGCTATTGAAGCGGGTTTCTTCCAGCAAGAAATAGCCGATGCGGCGTACCGCTACCAGCACGAAATTGATACCCGGCAGCGAATTGTGGTGGGCATCAACGAATATGCCACCGATGAACAATTGCAAATCCCCATTTTGGAAATGGACCCGCAGGGGTACGAGGTACAGGTGGCGCGGCTGAACGAAGTTCGGCGCACCCGCGACAACCGCGCCGTAAAAGCCCGGCTGGCTGATTTGCGCGCGGCGGCAAAAGGAAACAAAAATACTATGCCCGTCATTTTAGACGCGGTGAAAGAATATGCCACCCTGCAAGAAATTATGGATATTTTCCGCGAGGTTTTCGGAGAATATCAGGAACAGGCAATTATATAATTTTTCAATATTGAACGGGAGGAAAAACAATGCCAGAAAGAAAAATTCGCGTGTTGGTTGCCAAACCGGGGCTTGACGGACACGACCGCGGCGCAAAAGTTGTTGCCCGCGCCCTGCGCGACGCCGGCATGGAAGTAATTTACACCGGTTTGCGCCAAACACCGGAAATGATTGTTGAAAGCGCCCTGCAAGAAGATGTGGATGTTGTCGGGCTGTCGATTCTCAGCGGCGCGCACATGGCGCTATTGCCCATTATCGCCCAACGGCTAAAAGAAGCCGATATGGAACACGTGCTCATTGTGGCGGGCGGCATCATTCCCGATGAAGATATAGAAAAGTTAAAAGAAGCCGGTATTGATGCGGTTTTCAACCCCGGCACCCCGACGCAGGAAATTGTTGATTTCATTACCAGCCATGTTACCATAGATTAACCGAAACCATGACACTATCCGAACAAGTTTTACAGGGAAGCCGTCGCGCCATTGCCCGGCTTATTTCACGCATAGAAAACGAACACCCCGATGCCCAGCAAGCCCTCACCGACCTGTTTCCGCATACCGGCAACGCCCATTTGGTGGGCATTACCGGCGCACCGGGAACCGGCAAATCGAGTTTGGTAAACGAATTGGCAAAAACTTTGCGCCGGCAAGAAAAAACCGTCGCCATCATTGCGGTTGACCCCACCAGCCCCTTTTCCGGCGGCGCAATTTTGGGCGACCGCATCCGCATGCGCGAACTTTCCGGCGACCCCGGCGTGTTCATCCGCAGTATGGCAAGTCGCGGCAGTTTGGGCGGGTTGGCGCGCGGCGTGTACGATGCCATTAAAGTGTTCGATGCCGCCGGCTTCGATGTCATCCTAATTGAAACGGTCGGCGTGGGGCAAGGCGAAGTAGACATCGCCCGCACCGCACACACCGTGCTGGTGGTAGAAGCCCCCGGTTTGGGCGACGATATTCAAGCCATCAAAGCCGGTATTCTGGAAATCGCCGATATTTTTGTCGTCAACAAAGCCGACAAACCCGGCGCAAACAACACCGTTGCCGCCCTGCGTGCCATGCTCGATTTGGGAACCCCCACCGGCGGGCAAATGCTGCATCACGGCGTGCTGATGACCGTCGCCGCCCCCGATACCCCCTCCCCTGCCCCACCCGCCGATGCATG
>CAYPNZ010000268.1:0-4763 GCA_964411845.1 uncultured Anaerolineaceae bacterium | reverse complement strand
AACTGGGTCTTAATGGGGAGTTTGTGGCTGGCAAGCCGCATGGCTTCTTTTGCCACATCTTCGGGCACGCCGGACAATTCAAATAAAATGCGTCCGGGTTTAACCACGGCGGCGTAATATTCCACATTCCCTTTACCACTGCCCATGCGAGTTTCGGCGGCTTTTTGGGTGATGGGTTTGTCGGGGAAGATTCTAATCCAGAATTTCCCGCCGCGCCGAATGTAACGTACCACGGCTCGACGCGCCGCTTCAATTTGGCGGCTGTTAATCCACGCCGGCTCTAACGCTTGCAAGGCGTAATCTCCAAACGCGATGTGTGTACCGCGCCCGGCTTTGCCCTTCATTCTGCCGCGCATTTGCTTTCGATACTTAAATCTTTTTGGCATTAACATGGTTATCTCTCCTGCAACGGGTTACGATGCGCTGTACGCCCCGCTGATTTCTTCTTTCGATTCCGGCAGAATATCGCCTTTGTATACCCACACTTTGATGCCGATTTTGCTGAAGGTGGTTAAGGCTTCTACGTGGGCGTAATCAATATCGGCGCGCAAGGTGTGGCGCGGAATGCGCCCTTCGCGCACGGTTTCTCGGCGAGCCATATCTGCCCCCCCCAACCGACCGCCAACGGTAATCATAATGCCTTTGGCGCCGGCTTTCATGGCACGCCGAACGGCTTGTTTCATGGCGCGTTTGTGCGAAATACGGCGTTCCAACTGTTGCGCAATGCTTTGCCCGATAAGGTAGGCGTCGGTATCAATATTATCCACTTCCAAAATATCCAAATGGATTTTCTTGCCGGTGAGTTCTTCTAATTTTTTGCGCAAAAGGTTTACGTTTTGCCCTTTACGCCCGATTAAAATACCCGGTTTGGCGGTGTGGATTTTAATGGAAACTTGACGTGCTACAGGGAGGCGTTCGATTTCTACTTTTGAAATCCCGGCGCTGTCGTTTTCTTTGCGGATAAGTTCGCGAATGGCGCGGTCTTCGCCCAGTAAAGCGGCATATTCCCGACCTTCGGCGTACCACTGCGCCTGATGATTTTTTGTAATTCCCAAACGAAATCCAATCGGATGTACTTTTCGACCCAAGATGACCTCCCTATGCTCTTTCTTCCAACACCACGGTGATGTGAGATGTACGTTTGATGATAGGCTTTACCCGCCCGCGCGCGCCGAAACGCATGCGTTTCAAACGCGGACCTTCGTTTGCCCAAATACGCGCAATGACCAAATCTTCACCGTTGAGTCCGTAGTTTTCTTCTGCGTTGGCAACAGCGCTTTTTACCGTTTTCGCCACGGTGTGCGCGGCGGCATGGGGCATCAGGTTCAACACCTGCAAGGCTTGCAGGGCGGGCATACCCCGCACCGCATTTACCACCCGGCGCGCTTTTAACGGCGACCCCATCATGTATTTAGATACTGCTTGAACTTGAATATCTGCCATAGTTCTTACCTTTTTGTTGAATTAGCGTCGTTTAGACCCTTTTTCTTTAGCGATGTGACCACGGAACAAACGGGTTGGCGCAAATTCTCCCAGTTTATGCCCCACCATGTTCTCACTGATGTAAATGGGAACATGTCGCCGACCGTCATGCACGGCAATGGTGTGTCCGACCATTTGCGGGTAGATGGTGCTGGCGCGCGACCACGTTTTGATGACCCGCTTTTCGCCGGAGTCGTTCATCGCTTCTATTTTTTTGAGTAACTTCGGGTCAATAAACGGACCTTTTTTTAATGAACGAGACATGCTACACTCCTACTTTCTCTACCGGCGTTTTCCGCGTCGGCGAACGATGTATTTATTGGTAACTTTATTGCGGCGAGTTTTTGCGCCCAAAGCGGGTTTACCCCACGGCGTTTTCGGTCCGGGCATACCCACCGAAGACCGTCCTTCACCGCCACCATGCGGGTGGCTGTCGGGGTCCATTGCCGTGCCGCGCACACTGGGGCGCACCCCCAGCCAGCGTTTTCTACCGGCTTTCCCCAGTTTGATAATGTTGTGTTCCACATTACCCACCACACCGATGGTTGCCATACATTCTTGGCTTACCATACGAACTTCTCCGCTGGGCAAACGAAGTTGGGCATAAGCGCCTTCTTTCGCCAGCACCTGCGCCGACGTTCCGGCTGAGCGAACCATTTGCCCGCCTTTGCCGGGGTACAATTCTACATTATGCACTTGTGTACCCAAAGGGATACGGCTGATAGGTAATGCGTGCCCCACTTTGATTTCCGCGTTGGGACCGGACATAATTTTGTCGCCCACGCGCAAACCCTGCGGCGCAAGAATATATCGCTTTTCGCCATCGGCGTAGGTTAACAAAGCAATCCGCGCTGAACGGTTGGGGTCGTATTCAATGGTGGATACGGTAGCCGGTATACCGAATTTATCGCGTTTGAAGTCAATAATTCGGTATTTTCGTTTGTGTCCGCCGCCACGATGGCGCACTGTAATGACGCCCCGTGCGTTGCGACCGGCTTTTTTATGAAGAGGTTGCGTTAAACTTTTTTCCGGTTTGCTTCGGGTGATGCGTTCAAAGGTAGAAACGGTCATCCCTCTGCGTCCGGGAGAGGTTGGTTTATAACTCTTGATAGGCATACATGCACTCCGCTTTTCGCCTATAAAATTTTATAAAGGTTAACCGAGAGGATGGTTGTGTTTTTTGGCGCTAACCTTGTTTTTTTATAAGCGTTCTTTCGTTATTTAGGCTCCAAAGGCATCAATTCTCTGACCCGGTGCCAGAGTGACAATTGCTTTTTTGGTTGCAGGTTTTCGTTTTACAACTTTTCGACCCCATCGCCCAAATTTGGGGATGGATTTGATAACGTTTACGCGCACCACATCAACATCAAAAATCAGCGATACGGCTTCGGCAATTTGCAATTTATTGGCGCGCAAATCAACTTCAAAGGTATATTTTCCTTCTGCCGTGGCAGCCACGCTTTTTTCGGTGACGATGGGGCGTTTAATTACTTGATATTCGTTCAATTGAGCCATAATTTCACCCTATCCCAATATGCCTTCGATAATTTCGAGCGCGGCTTTGGGCATAATTATGTAATCGTACCCCAGCAGGTCTCGTACATTTAAATACCCGGCACGCAGATATTTCACATCGGCAAGGTTGGTGATGCTTTTTTCTACGTTTTCATTGCGTTCGGGCAACAACACTACCGCACTGCCGTCAATATTCAAACTATCCAGCACTTGTGTCATTTGTTTGGTTTTCGGTTTTTCAAACACCAATTCATCCAACACAATAATTTGGTCAGCCGCGGCTTTTACCGACAGTGCCGAACGCAACGCCAACCGGCGCATTTTCTTGGGCATTTTCTTGGTGTATTTACGCGGTTTCGGACCGAAGACCACCCCGCCGCCCACAAAAATGGGGGCTTTGCGGCTGCCGTGCCGCGCCCGACCGGTACCTTTTTGACGATACCATTTCGCGGTGGTGCCAACAACTTCGCCGCGGGTTTTGGTGGAATGCGTCCCTTGACGGGCGTTAGCCAATTGACGCACCAACGCTTGGTGCATCACCGCCGAATGCGGCTCGATGGCGAAAATATCATCGCGCAGTTCAACATCTGCGACTTTTTCTCCGGAAATATTTTTTACAGGTACTTTCATTTTCTACACTCCTACCCCGCACGCTTCTTGGTTTTTCGCGCTTCTTTTACCACAACCAAACCGTTTTTCGCGCCGGGAATAGCACCTTTTACCGCCAGCAGATTGCGGTCGGCATCTACTATCATCACTTCCAAATTAGATACCGTTACACGCTGACCACCCATTCTGCCTGCCATGCGCATTCCTTTAAAAACGCGACCGGGGGTTGTACCCGCACCAATCGAACCGGGCGCCCGATGGCGGTCTGACTGACCGTGTGTTTTGGGACCGCCGGCAAAGCCGTGTCGCTTCACCACACCGGCAAAACCTTTCCCCTTGCTGGTGCCAACCACATCAACCAAATCACCAACCGAGAAAACATCGGCGGTGATAACCTGCCCCAATTCCAAATCCGAATGGTCTTTCACGCGGAATTCGCGCAGGTGACGCAACATGGGCACACCGGCTTTTTTCAAGTGTCCGCCCAGCGGTTTATTGACGCGCTTTTCCGCTATTTCGCCATAACCCAGTTGCACCGCCGTATAACCGTCGGTTTCTTTGTCTTTCTTCTGGGTTACATAACACGGACCCGCTTCGATGAGTGTTACCGGTACAACGTGTCCTGCTTCATCGAAAATCTGGGTCATACCGATTTTCTTTCCTAAAATTCCCTTCATTTTTTCGACAGGGGAGAGAACTGCCCAACAAAGCGCATCATTCTCTACCCCCTACCCCTTTCTCATTATCTCGATAATTGGTAGATAACGAACCGTTTACTTGATTTCGACATCAACACCGGCGGGCAGATTCAACCGCACCAAAGCGTCAATTGTCTTTGAACTAGGCTCTACGACATCAATAAGGCGTTTGTGGGTACGAATTTCAAACTGCTCACGGGAATCTTTGTCAATAAACGAAGACCGGATTACCGTAAACTTTTCGATTTTCGTTGGCAGCGGCACGGGACCGACAATCATTGCCCCGGTGCGCTCTGCTGTATCCACAATTTGCCGTACCGATTGGTCCAACACACGATGGTCGTATGCTTTTAACCTAATTCTGATTTTTTGCTTTGCCATACCAAACCCCAGTCAGTTTTGTTTATTCAATAATTTTGGTGATGACGCCGGCGCCGACGGTGCGACCGCCTTCGCGGA
>CAYPNZ010000267.1:0-4767 GCA_964411845.1 uncultured Anaerolineaceae bacterium | reverse complement strand
CAATTGAAATTATTGCCGCTGGCATCTCGGCACCACGATATGACCATTGCCGATGTGCTGCCGCTGGATGCCGATATTCCGGCGTGTGACGACCCGAATTTGGCAACCATCGCCGAACGAGTGGTGAGTGCCCGCCGGAAGAATCGCCCGGTGGTGCTGATGATGGGCGCACACGTCATCAAAACCGGACTGTCGCGCTTTTTGATTGATATGATGGCACGCGGCATCATCACCCACATTGCGATGAACGGCGCGGGACCCATCCACGATTACGAAATGGCGCGCATCGGCGCAACCACCGAAAGCGTGGCACGGTATATTCAAGAAGGGCAATTCGGACTGTGGCAGGAAACGGGAGAAATCAACCGCATCGTGGCGGACGCCGTGCGCGACGGCATCGGTTACGGGGAAGGCGTCGGGCGCGCCATCGCCGAAAGCGATTTTCCCCACAAAGATGTCAGCGTGGTGGGCAATGCCTATCGGCTGCGTGTGCCGGTAACGGTACACATCGGCATCGGTTACGACATCATCCACGAACATCCCAATTGCGATGGCGGCGCGCTGGGGGCGGGGTCGTATCACGATTTTCTGGTGTTCGCTCACACCATTTCGCAATTGGAAGGGGGCGTGATGCTCAATTTCGGCACATCGGTGATGGGACCGGAGGTATACCTCAAAGCGTTGTCAATGGCACGAAATGTCGCCTTTCAGCACGGGGAAGAAATTCGGCATTTTACCACCGCCGTGTTCGATTTGATTCCGCTGCCGGAAGACAGCGTGCATCACGAAGCGCCCAAAACCGATTATCTGTACTATTTCCGTCCGTACAAAACCATTTTGGTGCGCACCGTGGCAGACGGCGGCGAAAGTTTTTACATTCGCGGCGACCACCGCCGCACGCTGAGCACGCTGTACCGTCAAATTGTGCCGCATTTTGCGTGAGGCGTGAAACGTGAAACGTATTGCGTATTGCGTAAAACGTAACCTTGAACTTTGAACCTTGAACCCCTGAACCCCGCGTTTTTACGATGAAGAAAAAACGGCTCGACAACCTGCTTTCACAATTTTCACACAAACGGGTGCTGGTACTCGGCGATTTTTTTCTGGATGAATACCTGCTGCTCGACCGCACCCTCAGCGAAACATCGCTGGAAACCGGCTTGGAAGCGTATCAGGTCATCGAGCGACGCATCAGCCCCGGTGCAGCGGGGACGGTTGCCGCCAATTTGCGCACGTTGGGCGCACACGTCGCCGCGCTGGGCGTTATCGGCGATGACGGACACGGTTTTGAATTGCGGCGCGCGCTTTCGGCACAAAAGATTGATACCGACGATTTGCTGACGGTGGCAAACCGAGTGACCCCCACCTACACCAAGCCGCTGATGCGCGAACCGGACGGCACAATTCACGAATTGAATCGGCTGGACATAAAAAACCGAGCCCCGCTGCCATACCATATTCCGCCCAAACTGGTGGCGCGTTTGTGGCATTGGGCAACAACCGTAGATGCTATTGTGGTGGGCGACCAAGTTGCGGAACCTGTCGGCGGGGTGGTAAACGGCACACTGCGGGCGGCGCTGGAAGAATTGGGGCGCACCGAGCGGGTTGTTGTGGTTGATTCACGGGCACGGGGAAATTTGTTCCGCAATGTCATCCTGAAACTCAATGCCGCCGAAGCCATCCGCGCCGGTGGACAACCTACCCCTGCCGCCGCGGCACGGGCGCTGTCGGCGCAAACGGGGAAACCCGTTTTTGTCACCGACGGGGAAAAAGGTATTTGGATTGCCAGCCGCAGCGAAACAATCCACGTTGCCGGTGTTGCCGTCCCCCCGCCGGTTGACCCCGTCGGCGCAGGCGATGCGGCTATCGCCGCCCTAACGCTGGCACTGTGCAACGGCGCATCACCCGCCGAAGCCGCCGAATTGGCAAATCTCGCCGCGGCGGTCACCGTGCGGAAAATCGGCACCACCGGCACGGCATCGCCGGCGGAAATATCGGCACTGGCGGCGCAAAAATCCACAGGGGTCGAAATCGGCAAAAACTAATCTTCTTCAAAAACCTCCGATTCAAAAACGAACAAATCGGCGGTGCGCCACGAACCGGGCGGCAGATGCGCTTTTTGGCAAACCGCTTCCAAAAATTGATAGCGGTTCCAACCGCGGTCGGTGGCAACTTGCGGCAGCAACAATCCCGCCGCGCCGTTTTTGCGGATGATGATACCGTGCCGCCCCACCTCTAACTGCGCGGGGTCGTCAATCTTGCGGGGCACAGACAGCACCGAAATTTCAATGTGGATGTCGGGCAATTCGGCGGCAGTTACCGGTGGAAACCGGTAATCGCGGCTGGCAGCAGCAATTGCCATTTCCTGCACGGTGCGATATAGCGGCGTTTGCACACCTTCCACCCGCCCGATGCAACCGCGCAGCACGTGGTTTTTGCCGAACAGCGTCACAAACGCGCCGCATTTTTCGTGCAGCGCCGGCGGCAATTCACGCGGCAACGGATGCGGCTCATCCGTCAAAAATTCGGTGAGGGCATCGCGGGCAATTTGCAAGAGCAAGCGCTTCTCGGTATCATTCAAATGAAGTGGTTCAGGCATTGTCTCGGTTCCAAATTCAGGGTTTCGGGTTTCAAGGTTACAGGGTTGCAGTCAGCCATTAGCCGTCAGCGGTCAACAATCAGTGGTCAGCGGTCACGCATCACATTTCACATTTCACGTTTCACGTTTCACGCATCACGCATCACGCATCACGCTATATTATACCACAAATCCGAGCACAGGAGCATAAATGATGGAGATTCTCGGCATTGATATTGGCGGTTCGGGCATAAAAGGTGCGCCGGTGAATGTAAAAACCGGGCAATTAACCGCCGAACGGTTCCGCTTGCCGACCCCCCAGCCCGCCACCCCCAAAGCGGTCGGCAAAATTGTGGCGAAAGTTGCCCGCCATTTTGATTGGCGCGCTCCCGTCGGCATCACGTTTCCGGCAGTGGTGCAAAACGGCATCACGCTGAGTGCGGCAAATGTGGACGAAAAGTGGATTGGCGCGCCCGCCGAAAAATTGCTGGCAAAAGCCACCGGCTGCCCGGTGCGCGTGCTCAACGATGCCGATGCCGCCGGCATCGCCGAGATGACTTTCGGCGCGGGCAAAGGTCATCGCGGTGAAGTGATGATTTTAACGCTGGGTACGGGCATCGGCAGCGCCATTTTTGTGAATGGTGTGCTGGTTCCCAATACCGAATTGGGACATTTGGAGATGAACGGGCTGGATGCCGAAAATTACGCCTCTGACCGCATTCGCAAAGAAAAAAATTTGGATTGGAAGAAATGGGGCAAACGGGTAAACAAATATTTGGCGCTGTTGGAACGGCTTTTTTCACCCGATTTGTTCATCATCGGCGGGGGGGTGAGCAAAAAATTTGAGCGGTATGCCGAATTTTTAACGCCGCGCGCGCCGGTTGTGCCTGCCAAATTGCGCAACGAAGCGGGCATCGTCGGGGCGGCGCTGGCGGCAGGCTTGCCGGCAATGGCGGAAACCGATGAATAACACGCCCGCACCACCGGCAGCCACCCCCGACACGCGCCCCACCCCGCCCCTTCGGCGCGCCGCGCGACACTGGGGCGTGCGAATTGCCGTGGCAATTTCGATGCTCATCATCGCGCTGTTCCTGCTATACCCGCCCGTCAGTTTTGACGGCAAAGCGTGGTCGGTGGGACGCGCCGTGTGCCACCAACTGCCAACCCACTCCTTCACGGTGAACGGACAACAATTGCCACTGTGCGCGCGCTGCACCGGCATCTATCTCGGCGCGGTAATGGGGCTGGCGGGATTTTTCCTGCTGGGGCGACAGCGGTCGGTGCAGTGGTCGCCCACGCCGGTGTTGGCGGTGCTGGTCGGTTTCATCGGCATTTTGGGGGTGGATGGGGTCAATGCTTTTCTGCACGATTTGCCGAACGCGCCTTCACTGTACGAACCGCAAAATTGGCTGCGGCTGGTTACCGGCACGTTTCACGGATTGGCGATGATTGCCATTTTGATGCCGGTGGTCAACGAAGCGCTGTGGCATCCGGCAGTCGCCAATCCCGAACCGGTCATCAAAAATTTTCGGGAATTGGCGGGATTTATGCTCGGTGGCGTGGCGGTTATCGGGTTGGTACTGTGGCGACCGCCGTTTTTGCTGTATCCGCTCACGTTTTTCAGTTCGTTCGGGGTGGTGCTGATGCTGACACTCATCAACAGCGTTTTCGCCGTGATGATTTTGCGGCGGGAAGGCACCGCCCGCACGGGGAACGAGATTGTGCCGTCGCTGCTGCTGGGATTGGCGCTGGCAATTCTCATCATTTGGGGGATGAACGGCTTTCGCAGTGCAGTTGGGGCACTGGTCGGCGTGCCGATTTGAGCAATTGCGGTCACATCGGCGGGGAAAACGCCCTTCGCTACAAATGGGACTCGCGCAGTTTTTACCTTTCGATACGCCCTATCGGGCTACTCAGGGTGAAAATACAGGATAGAACACGGATTATACGGATTTTCGCTGATTCTTTGAACATCCGGTAGTGGTACAAAAGTAAATGATACGTCATTGCGAGGGCGTAGCCCGAAGCAATCTCCGTGTTCTATCCCGGTAGTTACATCCGAAAAACGCTATTTCAAATTGTAAAACGCATTCATACCCGGATACACCGCCGATTCGCCGAGTTCCTCTTCGATGCGCAGCAGTTGGTTGTATTTTGCCACCCGGTCGGAGCGGGCGGGCGCGCCCGTT
>CAYPNZ010000266.1:0-4768 GCA_964411845.1 uncultured Anaerolineaceae bacterium | reverse complement strand
CCTTCGTCAATCCACAGGCTTTGAAAATCGAGGCGGTACACGCGCAGCACAAACGCCGCCAGCGTCAGTGCCAAAACTATCAGAGACAGGTTGTCGGCGATTCGCCCTTTGTCATTCGTCATTCGTAATTCGTCATTCGTAATTCGTCACTCGTAATTCGTCACTCGTAATTCGTCACTCGTCAATGCCACCCTGCAACTTGGAACGTGAAAGCTGACAACCAATCTACACCTTCGGCGGCAGGCTGTCCGGGTCTATTTTCCGTTTGATGGCGCGTTCCATCTTTTTGATGGGCGAAGCAGTGGCTTCCTCTTCCAGCGCCGCCACCACCGTTTCATCATCAACTTTTCCCACCCCGTACCGTTCTTCCAGCGCCTGCCGGTGATATACCAGCCAAGCATACAAATCGGCTTCGGTGCGCCCCGGAAACCGTTTCAAAATATCGCGACGGCGAATTTCCGTGACCAACGGCAAATAAACGTTATCGTACCAACTGGTCACCGCTTCCGCCCACGAAATTTCGCATTGGCATTCGATTTCGCGGTAATATTTGTGCATCGCAATGTGTTCCAGCAGATATTTGTACCGCCCGGGATTCGTCAGCCGGATGTTGTGACCGGGGCGAAGTATATCCAATTTGGTTATTTGCGCGAAATTTGCCGCCCCCGCCTTGATGAGCAATTCATCCAGCGTATCATCCGGCGAAACGTCCACCGGCGAAAGATATTCGGTAACATACGCTTCGATGGTTTTGGCATCGTTTGCCCGCGCTACCGACACCCGATGATTGCCGTCGCGCACAAAATAGGCGTCGCCGACTTTAAACAGTTCCACCGGCGGAAAGCCGGTCATCGAGGTGCTCAAATCGTACACTTGCCGCCAGCGGTCTTCCTGGTCATCCCGACGGGGCAGAAATTCGCGGGTGAAATCCTCATATCGCCCCACACTGCCGACAATTTTATCCAGCGGCACATCTTGCACACCCAAATCGCGAATGTGGCTTAAATTCAGCATTGAACGAACTTCCTCAAACGGCAATAACGCCTTGGGTTTTCGCTGTAACGATGCCAGCACATTTTCTATGAAGGCGTGCCAACGCGCACCGGCAAATTTTTGACTCGATTCTGATGACAGCATATCCGACATACAACCTCCTTCGGCACGGAAAACGTTTCCGGCGGCAAGATTCTACCAGTATGTGCCCATTCCGTCAAAGCGATTTGCCGCCCGGTCGGGCAAAAGGTAAAATGCAGAGGTATGGATACCGCAACCGGATTTTCTCGCAAACAAAAAGTAACCCTGCTGGCGCTGGCGGCAGTGTTTTTTTTGCTGTGTCTGTGCGGTGCGGCGATAGTCGGCTTTGTTTCGGGGCAACAAAATACCGCCACGCCGACGACTCCCGCCGCTATGCCGCCAGATACTCCCACGGCAATAACACTTGCTACCGACACACCCACGGCTGCCACCACCGTCACCGCCTCGCCGTTGCCGAAACCGACGGCTACCACCGCCCCCCCGCCGCCGGATACCGTCGCGCTGCTGGCGGCGGATGTGCCCATCCGCGATTTGCGCACACTCGCCGAGCGGTTGAAATACGGCGGCGCACAACTCCCCGAAATTGCAAACGTTACCCCGCCCGCCTTCGCCGTGGGCGACAGCCGCACTTTTTGGATTGCCGACGATAGCAGCGGAACCCCAAAACAGTTTCAAGCCGATGCCACCCTGCAATATATTACCCCGCACACGTATTGGTGGGTTCAAAACGGGTACACGGTGGATGCCAACTCGCTGCGGCAATCGGCAGAACGGTTTGAAACCGAAACCTATCCCACCAACCGCGAATTTTTCGGCAGCGAATGGACACCCGGCGTTGACAATGATGTACATTTGAGTATTTTTTTGGGTAACGTGCCCGGCGTCGGCGGCTATTATGCCTCGCTGAATGAGTTTGTGCCGGCGGTGAACCCGTACAGCAACGCGATGGAAATTTTTTTCATCAATTTGGCGGCACTGCAACCGGGCAACAGCCGGTTTGACGGGGTACTGGCGCACGAATTTCAGCATATGATTCACTGGCATCAAGACAGAAACGAAGACACGTGGGTCAACGAAGGGCTCAGCGAGCTGGCAACCGCGTTGAACGGGCTGGATGTCGGCAACGCCCGCAACCTGTATTTGGCAAACCCCGATTTGCAGTTGACCGGCTGGGGCGACACGCCCACCGATTCGCTGCCCAATTACGGGGTCAGTTACCTTTTTATGCAATATTTTCTCGACCGCTTCGGCGAGAATCTACTGAAAGCCGTGGTTGCCAACCCCAAAAACGGCATCGCCGGATTTAACGATACCCTGCGGCGTGCGGGTATGTCGGTAACGTTTGATGATATTTTCTCCGATTTCCTGCTCGCCAATTATTTGAACGACCGCTCATTGGCAGACGGACGCTGGGGCTACCAAACTTTGCGGCTGCCGAATATCAGTCTCGATGAAAAATACAATCGTTTTCCGGTAACGCGCGAAAGTACGGTCAACCAATACGGGGCGGATTATGTGGAAATTGAAGCGCCCACCCCGCTGACTCTCACCTTTCGCGGCGAAATTACCGCCGCCGTGGTGAACAACTCGGCGCACAGCGGCGCGTTTCAGTGGTATGGCAATCGCGGCGATGACAGCGATATGACGCTGACCCGCGCCGTTGACCTGCGCTCGGTGCAACAGGCAACGCTGCGCTACTGGGTTTGGTTCGATATTGAAGAAGATTGGGATTATGCGTATGTGGAAGTTTCAACCGACGGCGGCAAAAGTTGGCAAATTTTACAACCGCCGTTAAGCCGAACCACCAACCCCAGCGGCAACGCCTACGGTGCGGGATACACCGGCACATCAAACGGCTGGCAATCGGAAACGGTGGATTTATCGGCATTTGCCGGGCAGCAGGTTTTGCTGCGCTTTGAATATATCACCGATGATGCCATCAATCGCCCCGGCGTGATGCTCGATGATATTTCCATCCCCGAAATCGGTTTTGCGGACGATGCGGAAAGTGACGATGCCGGCTGGGATGCGCGCGGTTTTGTGCGCATTGACAACATCGTCCCCCAAAAATATACCGTGCAACTGCTTCCGCTTGACTCGCCGGAAAAGGCAAGCCGATTGCCGTTGGACGCAGCCAACCGCGGCGAATGGCAGTTGGACGCAGGGCGTTATGTGCTGGTTATCAGCGCGCAAGCGCCCGTTACCACTGAACCGGCGGCATATCAATACAACATCCGCGGTAAATAGCGTGCCTGCTTTGCGCAAGCCCTGTTCCGGATAATTTCCTGCGGAAATTTCCGAAATCATAAAAAGAGTCCCCTGCAAAAAGGTTTCAAATTAAACCACAGAGAAGCAGAGCCACAGAGAAAAATAAAGTTTGAGAGCCACCTATGTGCCGGTATCTGCGATTTTGTCAGCAAATTTGATACCAAACTCCAAACTCAAAAATATGAATTTCTCTGCTTCTCTGCGCCTCTGTGGTTTAATTTTACCCCCTTTTTCAGATGCCCATCGGTAAAAAAAGCACCCGCCAAAACGGGTGCTTTTGAAATTCAGGCTGAAAATTACTGCGCGTCACGCACACAACGGAAACCGAGGTCGTCGTTGGCGGTAATTTCGGGGTCGGCTGCATTGCGGTTAAAGGTGGTCACCTGCGGGGCTTCTTCAAACCACGCGCCGCCGCGGGTTACCCGGAATTTTTCGCCAAAGTAAGGGTTATCGGTGGTGCTGCCGGGATAGGCTTTAAACCACGATGCCGTCCATTCCCACACGTTTCCGGCAATATCTTCTACGCCATAGGGGCTGGCGCCGTCGGGAAAACTACCGACAGCCGTTGTACCGCGAATGCCGGTATCCTTTACGTTGGCTTTGGCGGGGTCAAACTCATTACCCCACGGATAAGCGCGACCGTCATCGCCGCGAGCGGCTTTTTCCCATTCTTCTTCGGTGGGCAGCCGTTTACCTGCCCACTCACAGAATGCGGCGGCATCGTTCCACGTTACTTTTACCACGGGATGATTACCTTTGCCTTCGGCGTAATTGCGCCAGTTTTGCGATGCGCCCTGCACTTCGGCGTAAGTTTGGTAGCCGGTGGCATCCACAAACAGGGCAAAATCATCATTGGTCACCTCGAATTTATCCATTTCAAACGCGGGCAGGTCTACCGTGTGAGCCGGTGCATCTTCGGGGTCGCCGTCATCGGAACCCATCGTGAACGAACCGGCGGGAATGAGTACCATTTCGGTATCAATCATCGGTGCGGGTTCTGCGGGCATTGCGGCAGTGGCTTCCGGCGCGGCAGTTGCCATTTCACCACCGGCGGCTGTTTCGGTTGCCGGCGGCTGGGTGGGCGCCATCGTGGGTTTCGGTTTCGGGGTGGGCGTGGGCGGTGCGGGGCGAGGGGTAGGGGTTGCCAGCACAATTTTGGTGGGGGTAGGTCCCCCCGATTGTGATTGCGAACCGGTGTCGGTGCCGCCATTGCCGGTATCGGTTGTGCCGGAAGTGCCGCCACAGGCAGCCAATCCAACCAACAAGATTACACTTAAAGCAAAATAGGCAAGTCTTCTCATTTATTCTCTATCTCCTTTTTTCCATTGCTTTTTTGATGCTCAACGATTCTATATGCAGTATACGGCAAATGCCAAAAAATGCAATGCGCAAATATCGAAATGCTCCACTCAACCCGCAATTCGGGGAAAATCAACACATTTCCGGCACGCCGATAATTTTACAC
>CAYPNZ010000265.1:0-4798 GCA_964411845.1 uncultured Anaerolineaceae bacterium | reverse complement strand
CGCCAAATGCTGCTCCAATCCGCCGTAGCGGATACGCGCCCGTCCAAACGTACGGAACGGCGCAACAGCCTCGTCTTGCAAATTATGGACGAGGCATACACCTACCTTGCCAAAAACGGTAAATTTCGCGGTGCATATCGTCCGTGGTCACGCCGCAATGCCGGCGCGATGGTGCTGCTGACGCTGGGCGAAACCGAACCGGTCGGCGAGGGTTTGGCTGTGGAAGCCAAACAATTTCTGGTGCGCCATGGCGTTATCGTTGACAATCGGATAGATTTGAAACGATATCCCGATTTGGCTTCTATCCAGAAACTGCTCTATGCGCCGGTATTGCTGCCGGTTACGGATACGTCCGCCCACCCGGCGAAGGTCATCCGCGGGAATTTTCGGAGCGCCCGATGAGCCGCATCACCAAATCGGTGACATTTAACGATGTCACCGACGCCGAACTGCTGGCGTGGATCCAACACCAAATGCAGGCGGAAGCACGCCCCGGAGAACGCCCGGATTTCAGCCGTTTCGTGCGCGGCATCCTCTACCGCGCCTTTGACGGCGATAACCGGCACCCTGCGCCCATCGCCCCTCTGCCCGATACCTTGCTGGCAGACATCCGCGCCGTGGTCGAAGCGGCAGTCGGGCACGCATTGCTAACTATCGACATAACAAACAATCCGCTTCCTCCACCCGACCGGGATGATGATGATTTTAGCGGACTATTGCTAGATTGAACACTCTCTACCCGTTTCGAGCGCTGCAATGCAACCGGATAAAACATCGTTCGTTATTGCCACCGGCACAGTGGCTTCCAAAGTAAAATATCACCCTGATGGTTCTGCCCGCTTTACTCTGAAAAATACAGACGGAATTATTTTGGTCAAAGCAACACAACATTTGGTTCCCCACCTGCACAAAAATGACCCTCTATCGGTGGCAGGTTATCTGGCGTCTTTTCACACCCGTTGCGGTTCACAACTATTTTTATGCGCCACCGTCATATTAACGGCTTCATACCCACGCTTGTGGGATGATATCGGTGTCCCGGCACTGCTACGCACTATCTATGCCTTGGAAAAAGGTTCATCATGACATTTACCACCCGGCAATGGCAAGCAGCACAAGAAATTCTGCAACATACCCTGACCAAAGCCACGTATACCCGTTGGCTGGCGCAAGCAGAACTGCTGCCTACGCTCAACGGGCATTTGCGGATTGGTGTGCCGAATGCCAAAACCGCGGAATGGTGCAATCGTCGTTTGATGCAACCCGTCCGGCGGGCAATTGCCCAAGCTACCGATAATGCAAATATTCCGGAAATTATCTTCGAGGTGTCACGTACGCCCGCGAAAAACGATGCGTCAGCCGAATCCGTATCGGGTGATACCACCCTTTTCGATTTTCTCCCCATCTGGCGCAAAACCGGTTACAACCAATTACCCCATTACGTCACCCGATTTTGGATCCCTTACCTCAAACCGGCAACTTTTACCACGTGGAATGCGTTGACTGCCCGCGACACCCGATCGGTGCAACATCCGAAGAACCGTTGGACATTACCGCAAGAATATTCATACCGGCAGTTAGCGCGGCACATCGGGGCTCGGTCACACAAGATCATTTCCGGGCGAAAAGAAGAATGCGGCATCAGCCGCAAACAGCGTCTTGCCGGTAGTCCGATCGCCACGATATGTACATCGTGCATCCACACCATTCATCAAATGTCTCCCGGCACGGACGGGGACATTCGCTGCAGATATTGGCGTTCCGGCACGCTAGAGGTGCTGTACAACGAGCAATTGTTGGCGCTCGATATACGCTATGCTCAAGAAAACACACTGCCATTTTTCACCCTTAGCGTATACCGGGTATTACCATTGTTAACTCCCCGCCAAATTGAGAGATTACCGGCAGCCCTCCAACGCGAACATCGTCGTTGGCTCTACCAAAATGAAAAAACGCTTGGGCTCTCTGTCTCGGAGTGGGAATCTATCGGCTTTCCAACTCTGGTTCCTCGTCAGCCGGGTTATCGGCTCAAACCCCTCCACGGCGAATATCAGTTCAACCGCATCCTCGCTGAAATTCGGTCATCCGGTGATGTACACGAAAGTACAGACTTGGGGCGGAATCGCTGATTCCGCCCCACGGTTTGTACACTAAAATACAGAATTGGGGCGAATCGCCCCAATTTTTTTTATGTGTTTGCTGCGTTGGGGCGATTTGCCCATCCCCTGCCTGATTCGCCCCACATGTGGGGCGGACATCCTCACTGAAAGTCGCTCCTTCCATTATATTAAAAAGAAAGAACAAAAAAGAGATAAATAATATACATCCTCTTCTGCCGTTGTCTTTACGGTACCCTTCGGTAAACCGGAAAAATCGCCCAAACCCTTGACTTTTGCAGCCTGACTTTGGTATAATTGAGGTAACTTCTACACATTATGTTCACTTCGGTTGTAGTTGTTGCTCCGGTTTCACCGACCGTTAATCGGTGAAACCGGGTCAACAATTATCTTCTTTCGAGGTGAACCATGGATAATCCCCCACAAACAAAACCCGTAAACCCCCTTCAACCGATATTCTTCCCGAGCGGTGAAGATCTACCGCTGATGAGTGGCACCGCACCACGGGCGGTTATTGTGCCGTTTGTCCCCAAACGACCGGCGCCCGAACAATTATCGCTGCCACTGTCGGAAGACACTTCGCCTCAAAAACCCGGCTGACCGGTCAAGGGTGCAATTGCACTCCCGACTACGAGCGTAAAAGGTTGAGGTATGTTCATCTGTCGAGGCAGGTGAGCATACCTCAATCTTTTACCCCTACCCCAAAAACAAAAAGGAGAAACCTCTATGACCCCTGTCTCGTTTAATCCCAAGCCCCCCCATAAACGACATCCCCGCCGTCCCGCTTTCGGGATAGCGACCGACTACCGTATTTATCAAGATGACGACACTCAATCCCCTGACTTCCGTTTGGTCGGCGTGTCTTTTGTCATCCTGATAAGCCTGATGGCATCGCTGTTGGGTAAAAAGACGGTTGTCAAACTCGGCGCCATCTTATGGCGTCACTTCACGGCGCCGTGGCGCGCCGACTTGTTTGAGGTGCTTTACGAGCGGCAGTTGCTGCGAGCGCAATATCCCCGCGAACTTAGTGCCTCATATCTGAACCAAATCGCCGACAAAGCCCTGCCGGTGCGCGTTTACCGCATCATTGACCGCCGGATTACCCGGCGCTGTACCGGCACATTGCTTGCCACCGGCGACGGCTACCGGGTTATCCCCGATACCGGTACCGCTTTATTTCCTTGCCGGTTCGCTGCCGCTGACGTAGGAAATCTGTTTGCCGCGCCGGATTGGCTCGGTGAACAAATTATCATCACCGTACATTAATGCGCTGCTACCGCGGGGCACACAACGTGCCCCGCACCTTCTGACATTTCCCGCATTCCCGCACAAATAGATATTCGGGGGTGGGCAGTGATGCCACCCCGGGCGGTACCCCTGATGGTCGCACCGTGTCACCCGCCTTGCGCGGGCGCCAACGTTAGGCTTAATGGCTTGCTTGCCGCACCCGCGGCATACAGTGGACTTCGTGCGCCACCCCGCCCCCCGTTCGGCAAAGGGGTTGAAGCCGAACGGCTGCACTGCCTACCCCCGAGTACCTATTTCCAAAAACCTTTAAGGAGGTGATGCTTATCAAGGCAAAATTAAAAATGCAAAATGCAAAAAACAAATTTCAAAATTCACATCAAAAAGGAGATTTAAATGAATACCCAAACTATTCCCAATCCCAAAATCAGTTTTACCCTGAATGCAAACAAAGTACACGACCAACTGGACACCCTGCGCGCCGCATTGAATGAACTGGCACGCGAACACGGGCTGGACACCGCTTTCGATGCCGGCGTTTTAACCGACACGCTGCGTGACACCCCCCTCGGTCAACGCTATCTGGCACTCACCCGCCGTGCCGACCTGTTGACCCATCTGCCCGACCGGCGCACAACCATCGCCTGGGGCATCGTCGGAGGCAGTATGCTCCGGATAGCCCGCCGGCGCGGCTGGGACAAACGCGCGCGGCGCACCCTGTCCCGTGCCGGCAGCGCTATGCGCCGCACCGGCAGTCGCGTCCGTGCCCGCTTCACCCGCACCCCCCAAATGCCTGCCCAATTCACCGTCACCCCGGCTGCCGGCGCTGCCTACAATTTAGCCTGCAACCGGGAAGTTGTCAGGGTCGTAACCCCCGCCGACAACGGCAGCGAGGTGCGCACCGGACACCTGATAACCCTGAATAACGAATTTTTCGCGGTGCTGGTGGGCGAGCAGCCTTACGTTTTCCTGCCCGACCAGATTGCAAAAGTAGAAATGCAGGTGGCTGCCAACGACACCACCCACGCCACTGTCGTGCTCGCCGAAAATCCGGTCGTCGTGCCTGAACTGTAAGTTACCAACCCAAACCACGCCGGTGCAGATATCCCCCTGCACCGGTTTTTTTATGAAAGGAGATGATATTTATGTATACTACCCTATCCGTTTCTACCCGACAACATCCGTTAATTCCTTTGGACCCGCCGACCCGTTTAACCGTTTCGAGCGCAACCGCGCAAACGATGCGGATGATGCTGGAAACCGGCATCCCGCCGCAAGTGATTGCCGGTTTGTTGCGTGCGGCGGGGTTCGCCGCTGCTCACACACGCTATCTCGGCGGTCCGATTATCCTGCCTGACAGCGTGTCAAGTCCTGAAATAGGTTTACACAAAATAGTGATACTACACATTAATTATTCAGATAGATTTCAGCCGGTT
>CAYPNZ010000264.1:0-4805 GCA_964411845.1 uncultured Anaerolineaceae bacterium | reverse complement strand
TGTCTTTTTCGCCGTTGGCGATGATGCTTTTCAACTGCCCGTCGGGGTGATGCCAAGTGTGTCCGCTGTTATCGTGCGGCGGCGGCGGAAAACTGCCGTCTTCCAACGGTGTTTTCCAATCGGGCTGCCCTTCACCGCTGATACCGTGGCACGCGGCGCAGTACTGCGCATAAATTTCCGCCCCCCGCGAAACCCGCTGCGCGTCTAAAGTGGGCACCGGCGGGATAACATCCGCTGCCGGTAGTGGATTCGGCGCGGCACTTGATGCGCCAAATGCGGCATCAATCGCTTGCCGCAGTGTGTCGGCATCTTGCGGACCCACAAACCGCCGCTGTTCTTTTCCGCTTTTATCAACAAGCAAAACGGTGGGATGTCCCAAAATATTGTACGCCCGCACAATTGCGGGACCGTCGCCTTTGTCGGCATTGATGCGCCGCACCGTGAGCCGATTTTTATACGCTTGCTCTATCCCATCCACGATGGGTTGCATGGTTGCTCAAGGCGCTCAGTTGTCGGTATAAACGAACACAACCGTATCGGCGTTGGGCACGCCGAGTTTCGGCGCAGCACTGCCGCCGCACGCCGTCGCCACAATCGCCAGTAGAGCCAGCAAAAATCCGAGTGTTGTAAATCGTCGCTGCATATTTTCTCCCTAAAATAGTGGTTTGGTGATTCACTGTACCACAAAAAGATAACAAAATTGTGTCAATTTTGTGAAGATTGGGTGAAGAAACGCGGTGAAACAAACACAATCAAAACGCAATCTCATTCGGGTCTTCATACAATCTTCACATAACCGTTAAATTGTTGTTACATTTTCCGGATATACTGTGAGTAAACTAATTACTACCGCAACCCGCGGCTGAAATATTATGCAAAAAAACGGAGGTGAATTATGGGTATGATGGGTGGATTTGGATACGGTTCCGGACTTGGCGGCTATGGGCTGCTGGGCGGGATTATCGGACTGCTTTTTAACGTGATAATTTTGGTAGGCATTGTACTGCTGGTTGTGTGGGCAGTGCGACAATTTTCGCGCGGAAACGTGGGCGCAACGTATGGCGGCACAGTTGCCGCGCCGCCACGCCAAACCGCCAAAGAAATTTTGGCGGAACGGTACGCCCGCGGCGAACTGAGCCGTGACGAATACCAAACAATGCTCAAAGACCTGTCGTGAGGCGTTCATTATGATGATGGGTTTTGGAATGGGTGTGTGGGGTATTTTGCTGATGGTGTTATTTTGGGGCGGATTGGTCGCGCTGGTTGTGTGGCTGGTCGGTTTGATGTTCCCTGCCGCAGACAAACATCCCAATGCCGCCGACCGCCCCTTATCAGCAGAAGAAATTTTGAAAATACGTTTTGCCCGCGGCGAAATTACCGCTGAAGAATACAAACGGATGCACGAAACTTTGCAAACAAACCAATAAAAGCAGGGGTAAATGATAGACCAAAAACAAACCAAACAAACACGCTCGCGCTATAACCGCATCGCGCCCATATACGATTTGATGGAAATTCTGCCGGAGCGAAGATTTATTCCGCTGCGGCGAATTTTATGGGCACAGGTACCCGCCGGTCATATTTTGGAAGTGGGCGTGGGTACGGGGAAAAACTTCCCCTTTCACCCCGCAGATGCCATCGTCACCGGTATAGATTTGAGTGACGGAATGCTGGCTCGCGCCCGAAAGCGCGCGCAATCAATGGGGAAAACGCTAGATTTGCGCCAAATGGATGTGCAAACGCTAGATTTTGCCGACAATACTTTTGATGCGGCAGTAGCCACATTCGTTTTCTGCTCTGTGCCCGACCCGATACAAGGGTTGAAAGAACTGGCACGAGTGGTAAAACCGGGCGGGCGGGTTTTTCTGCTTGACCATGTGCGCATCGAGCGTCCCGTCATCGGGGCGATGATGGATATTTTCAATCCACTGACGGTGCGAATGACCGGCGCAAACATCAATCGCCGCACGGTACAAAACGTGGCGCGTTCCCCGTTGGCGGTAAAAAATGTCGCAAACTCAGGTCCGATGGATGTGCTCAAACTGATAACCGCCGAAGTTCCGGTACAATAGCCCTCTTGCATAAGTCTGTCATTCCGGAATTTCCCGCAGGGAAATATCCGGAATCCACAAAAAGGTATGGATTCTCGCTTTCGCACCCGCAGGGCACAGGCGGGAATGACATGGGCATAATCTTGCAAGAATATGTTTGTTCCGGTCAAGAAATTACTCCCCAAAGATACTTTTGCAAGAGGTCTAATAACATACTCATATCGAAAGGAAAAATGAATGGCAAAAAAAGCAAAAATCCGAGTGCGCCAGCAAGCGGCACGGCAAGAGAAAATCCGGCAAGCCAAACGTTGGCGCATCGGGCTGGGGATAGTTGGCGCAGTATTGGTCATCGGATTTATTGTGTGGGCATTCCGGCAAGGCAATGCAACCGCCGCCCCCGGCGAGCACGTCGCCTATCAGGGGCAAACACACATTGATGCAGGCGAAGCGCACCCCGATTATAATTCCGACCCGCCAACATCCGGGGCGCATTCGGGCAATCCCGCCCCGCCCGGCTTTTACGATACCCCCCTTGCCGATGAAGACGTGGTTCACAGTTTGGAACACGGGTATGTTGCCATTTCATACGATTGCGACCAATTGGATGATTGCGAATCGGTGAAAAGCAGTTTGCGCGCATTGGTGGGAAAATACAACAATTTCAAAATAATCGCTGCGCCGCGCACCAACCGCGATGCACCCATTGCTCTAACCGCCTGGCAGCGCATTGAACTGCTGGACAGTTACGACGAGGCTGCCATTTCGCTGTTTGTGAACAGATGGCGCAATAAAGGTCCCGAAAAAACGCCGAATTAAATATCGTCCGCAGGTTCGGGGGTGGCAAACGTTTCTTCCAAATACGGATAGAAAAAGAAAACCATCCCGAACCCTGCCAGCAAACCGGTGAGCAGCCGCATCCACCAGTTGAACGACCCGATGGCATCGCCGGCGTAAAATGTCGCGGGGAACGCATTGTTGGTCAGCGCCGCCAGCCACGCATTGGTATCGCGGAAACCGCCGCCAAAGTTGATAATATCGTTAATAAAATGCGACGTGCCGTCAATAGCCAGCGGCAGCAGCATCAGCACAAAAATCCACCACGGCATCGGTTTCCAGCCGGAGGTTGCCTGCGGGTTGCCCGTTTTGCGCCGGTTCCGCCAGCGAGAAAATCCCATCAGCACAAACCCGATGAACAACGGGGTATAGAAAGAAACCATCCGGTCAGACCACGCCACTTTATAGCCCATCGCCGGCGTACCGGTGAATTTTCGTAATTCAAGAATACTGCCATACTGCCAAACTTGGTTTATGTCGCTGAAAGAATACATTGTTTTGGGACCAAATAGAAAATACGAGCGTTCCGGCAGTTGGTGACAAAAAACGGTATATCCGCGGTAAATGGCTTCGCCCCCGGCGGGAAATCCGAGCCACATCAGTACCGGCGCCAGCCACGGCAGCAAAACCCACAAGCCAACCACCGCACCAAAAAGCCACAACCAATGACGCTGTATCCATCCCGATAGTCTTTCTGCATTAAATGTTTTTTCGGATGCTGTCCGTTCCATAATCCGTACCACCTTTTTGGGATGCAAGATAGTGTAGCGAGCAGTTGTCAATTTGTCCAGCAATACTCGCCACAGTTGGAAAATTACCGACCTGTGGTACAATAACCGCCAGAATAGGAGGTGACCCGAAAATGACCACGGCAACCATTTTAGTTGTTGATGACGAAGAAAACATCCGCAATTTGGTCGGCGCCTATTTGCAGGCAGAGGGTTATCAGGTTCGCACCGCCGCAGACGGTCCCGGTGCGCTGCAAGCGGCACGCGCGTTTCAACCCGATGTGATTGTGCTGGATATTATGCTGCCCGGTATGGACGGGCTGGAAATTTTGCAAACGCTGCGCCGCGAATCGAACGTGTATGTTATTATGCTCACCGCCCGCTCGGAAGAAACCGATAAAGTGGTGGGGTTGTCGCTGGGCGCAGATGATTATTTGACCAAACCGTTCAGCCCCCGCGAATTGGTGGCGCGGGTGAAAGCCGCTTTGCGGCGAATGGAATCTACGCCCAATGCGGGGCACGCGCTCACTTTCAGCCATATCAAAATTGATGCCGATGCCCGTCAGGTACTGCTTGACGGTAAACCGGTAGACCTCACTTCCACCGAATTTGATTTGCTGCTGGCGCTGGCAAAACATCACGGCAGGGTGCTCAACCGCGAGCAACTGATTCAGCAAGTGTGGGGTTACGATTTTTACGGCGATGACCGGGTGGTAGATGTCCATCTGGGGCGGGTGCGCAAAAAAATCGAAGCCGACCCGGCACATCCGCGGTTCATCGTAACCGTGCGCGGGGTGGGGTATCGTTTTGAGGATTCGCGCCCATGAGCACCGTGTACGCCCGGCTAAAATCAAAAATATGGGATTCCCGATTGGGTTGGAAACTGATGGCTTCCTATTTCATCGTTATTGTGATGGGGGTTATCACGCTGGCAATTGTGGCGGAAATGGTTGTACCATCCACATTCACCCGCCACGTGATGGAAATGGAAGCCATTATGGGCAACGGCACCGACCCCGCTCGGATGGCGCAGCTGGAAACCGATTTGTATGCCAACTATCAATCGGCATTTACCGAAGCCCTGACACTGGCGGCGGTCATAGCCGTTGCCAGCGCTTTTTTGGTCAGTTTTTTGGTATCGCAGCGGGTGGTTACCCCCATCCGCAAATTGATGCACGCCAGCCGGCACATT
>CAYPNZ010000263.1:0-4820 GCA_964411845.1 uncultured Anaerolineaceae bacterium | reverse complement strand
CGCAGCGATTTTTCATATCGCTGCACCAGCCGCAATACCGCCGTTTTTAAACCCGAAAAACTGAAATCATACGGACGTTTGGTCGTTGCCCGCGGTAAATTAAATGCCGTGCGATTGCCGTCTGCCGCCGTTTTTTGAATGACCGGTCCGCCGGGGTATCCCAACCCCAACAACCGCGCCACTTTATCGAAGGCTTCTCCGGCAGCATCATCAATGGTGCGCCCCAAAATTTCATAATCACCGTGCCCGCGCATCAACACCAACTCGGTGTGTCCCCCCGACACAATCAGCACCAGCACGGGGAATACAATTTCCGGCGTTGTGTTTCCGGTTATCAGCCAGTTGGAATACAAATGCCCTTCCAGATGGTTCACGCCGATGAGCGGTAAATTTTGCGCCAACGCAATCCCTTTGGCGGCATTCACCCCCACCAGCAAACTGCCCACCAACCCGGGACCGCGCGTGACCGCCACCGCGTCCAGCGCCGAAAAATCGGCGGCGGCTTGCGCCATCGCATCGCGGATGACGGTATCAATTGCCAAAATGTGCTGGCGCGATGCCACTTCCGGGAAAACGCCGCCATAGCGCCGGTGAATTTCTATTTGCGATGCCACCACATTCGATTTGATGCGCTGTCCGTTTTCGATGACCGCGGCAGCCGTTTCATCGCACGAAGTTTCGATTGCCAGAATGGTTGTCATAGATTATTTATGCGTAAAAGTTCACTAAATTCACTTAAAATCATTGCCGTGGCGCCCCACACTTTATACCCGTGAACGAGCATATACGGCACACGGATGCGCCCCAATTGCGGATGGTCTCGCATTTCTGCGTGCCGGTTATGCGGGTCGGTGATAACCGCCAGCGGCACTTGCATAATTTCCGCCACTTCGCGTCGGTCTCGCCGAAAAACCGGCTCGGCGGGGGTGTAGCCCACAAACGGATAAACCATATAATTGCTGGGTGGAATGTACAACCGCGTTAAGCCCCCTAAAACGGTGATACGGTTGGTCGGCACGCCGACTTCTTCCCATGTTTCGCGCAGAGCGGTGGTTTGAAAAGTTTCGCCGGGTTCGCGCCCCCCGCCCGGCAGTGCAATTTGCCCGCTGTGCACCCCGTTATATTCCGCCCGACGGGTGAGCACAAAATAGATTTGATTGTCGCTGCGGGGGTAAAGCAATAGCAGCACGGCGCCTTCACGGTAATTGGCGGGAATTTCGCGCAGGCGGTCGGCGGGATAGCGTCCTTCCGGCGACAGCGGCGCTTGTCCGTCTGCGCCGGGCAACGGTTTTTGCAGGGCGTGTTCCAAATTTTGCACAAACGTGGCGGTGGTTATCATCGCTCACCCCGCACTTCCGCCGCCATTTGCTCGAAAAAGGTAACCATGAATTGATGCCGCTGTTCGGCAATTTTTTTTGCCGATGGCGTGAGTAATTTATCTTTCAATTTTACCAACTTCCTTTTATATTCCTGAAAGGCGGTGTGCGCCCCTTCATCGTCTTCTGCCCACAACCGGTCGCCGCGATGCCCGCTATACGCAAAAACCCGCGCCACACCGACCGCCCCGATGGAATCGAGTTTATCGGCATCGTACAAAATTTTCGCTTCGATGGATTGCGGCGGTTTTGCCACCCGAAACCGGTGGGTGGCAATTGCATCGCTGACGGCTTGCACAAATGCCGGCGGGTCGTCGGCTAAAATTTGCCACACCCGGCGCGCCCCTTCGGCGGCATGGTCTTTGCCGGTGCGCTGCTGTTCGGCGCGGGCAATATCGTGCAGCAAAACGGCAGTGCGCAAAATATCTCGGTTCACACTCGGTTCGGTAGCGGCAATTCTTTCTGCGTTTGCCAACACGCGCAACACATGGTCAAAATCGTGCGCCGAATCGTTTTCATAAAATTGTCGCGCCCGTTCAACGGTAATGCCGGTCATGATGCCTCGGTTTTTCGCTGCATCAGCCGATAGGCTTTGATGGCAATTTGCAAATTTACGCGCACTTGCGGGTCGTTCAGCGATACGCTGCACAGGGTTTCGATTTGTTTGATGCGGTATGCCAGCGTATTGCGGTGAATTTTCAATTCGCGGGCGGTTTCGGCGGCGTTGCCGCCATAATCCAGAAAAATTTCCAGTGTGCGCAACAGTTGAGCGCGTTCGGCGCGTTCTTCGGTTGCCAGCAGCCGCACTTGGTCGGCATACCGATTACCGTTGCCCGCTTTGGTGGGCAGCAAATACAGCCAGTGCAAAAAGCCCAAATCGGCGAAACGGAAAACGGATTCGGCGGCGGATAACGCTTCGCCCACTTCCAGCGCCTCTTTCGCTTGCCGGTAACTTTCCGATAAATCCATCAATGTGGGGGCAATATTGCCAATACCGATTTTCAAACCGTTGAATGTGGAAACCAGCGATGCCGCCAAATGTTCTTCGTCCACTTCATCGGGTAAAATGAGGATAAAATTGCCGCCCAGCGGCTGCAAAATAGCGCGAGTGGTATACTGCCGAATCAACGGGCGAAGTTTATCTGCCATACGCAGCGACGGCAGGGTGTCCACCGGCAAATGCAGCAGCATAACTCGCTGTGCCTGCTGTAAATCCAGCCCCAACCGGTTGGCTTTATCTGCCAGCGCCAGCGAATGCGGTTCATCGCTGAGCAATTGCGAAATGACATCCGCCTGCAACCGTGCTTCGGTTTGGCGGATGGCATCCTCTTTCAGCATAATCAGCGCCGCCACAATTGCCGCACGCTCAATCGTCATCGTGTCCGATTCATCCAGCGGTTCATCGGTAGCAATCAGCCACAAATAGCCGTAAACCTTCCGTTCCACCACAATGGGGGCAACAATTCGCTCTTTGGTCATACCATGTTCGGGAAAAGCGCGCACTTTGGTCGGTTTTAGGCTTTGGTTCAACCGGTCTAAAATACCCTGCTCGCGCACAAATTCGCGGATGAATGCCGGCGTGCCGCCGCGTCGAATGCTCTGCTGGCGAGCGGGGTCAACTTCGCCAAACTCCGCCGATGCGAGCACATTCAATTCCGGGTCTTCAATGGTCACCGAACGGTTCACCAATTGCGCCAACGCCTTTGCCAAATCTTGCAGCCCGCCCCCTTCCAGTACAATTTGCACCAATGTTTGGTGGATGTGGTCGGAACGTTTGAGCAGTGTATACTGCTGGCTGACCAATTGCTCGTGGATGATGCGGGTAATTTCAATGAAACGCACCTCGCTGGGCACGGTGACGATGGGGAAATCCCATTGATTGGCGGCATCAATCATCGGCTGCGGAATTTCTTGCAGAAAATTTCCGCCCACCGACACGATAATACCGCTCAATCCGGCACGTGCCATATCCGCGATGAATTTTTTCTGCGTGGCGGCATCGGCGGGGATGGCTTGCCCGGTGGTGATGATGAGCTGGGGGCCCTCACCCACTGCCGAAACCACATCCGGCAAATCCACAATATGCGACCATTTGACCACATGCGACAATCCACCGGCACCGGCGACAATTTCTGCGGTGGCAAAAATAGGGTTGTTGAGCAAATCTTGAAGTGTAAACATAGGCTTTTTTGTGCACACCTTACAAATTTTGGATAGTATATTATGAATTTGTCTTTTTGGCAACGCTCTGATAGAGTTTATATGAATTTCACACCCGAACCCGAAAGGAGTTTTTTATGCCGAAACTCGGTGCACATATGTCCATCGCCGGCGGGGTAGACAAAGCCTTCGACCAAGCCGAAAAAACCGGCTGCGACGCGATGCAGATTTTCACCAAAAACAACAACCGCTGGAAAGGGCGAGATTTGCGCCCCGATGAAATTGAGCGGTTTCACCGACGGCAAGCCGAAACAGGCATTGCGCCGGTGGTAACCCATGCCAGTTACCTGCTCAATTTGGGCACGCCCGATGACGCGCTGTGGGAAAAATCTACCAATGGGCTGATTGATGAACTGGAACGCTGCGAAGTGCTGGGCATTCCGTATTTGGTTTTACATCCGGGGGCACACGTAAAAAGCGGGGTAGCAGCGGGACTGGCGCGCGTTTCGGCGGCGCTGGATAATGTCCACCGCGCGCTGCCCCATCATAAAGTGAAAGTTGCGCTGGAAATTACCGCCGGACAGGGCACCACACTAGGGCGCACTTTTGAAGAGTTGGCAGTCATCATCGCCGCCACCGAGCAGCCGGAACGGCTGGTGGTTTGTTTCGATACCTGCCATGCGCTGGCGGCGGGATATGATTTCCGCACGGAAGCCGGTTACCAAAAAATGTGGGATAATTTTGCCAACACGGTAGGGCTGGAAAAATTGGCGGTGTTCCATATGAACGATTCCAAAAATGATTTGGGCACGCACAAAGACCGGCACACGCATATCGGCGCCGGGTACATCGGGCTGGAACCGTTCGGCTTCTTTTTGAACGACCCCCGTTTTGCCGATTTGCCTTTTTTGCTGGAAACGCCGCAAGAGGTAAAAATCGAATCAGACCGCGAAAATTTGGCAAAATTGCGCAGTTTGATTCGGGGTTGACGGGGATGTTGATGTTTTATTTTGAACATTCGGGATTTCAAATGACTCCCCTGAAAAAAGGTTGCTTTTTCACCACAGCACCCGCAGGGCACAGGCGGCGCAGAGAAGCAGAGAAATTCATATTTTTGAGTTTGGTATCAAATTTGCTGACAAAATTGCAGATACTGCCACGTAGGTGGCTCTCAAACTTTATTTTCCTCTGTGCCTCTGCTTTTCTGTGGTTTAATTTTTGTATCTATGCAGAATAGAACGCGGATTAACACGGATTACAGAGATTTGCGCAGATTTTAAGATA
>CAYPNZ010000262.1:0-4821 GCA_964411845.1 uncultured Anaerolineaceae bacterium | reverse complement strand
TGCGTAAACGTAACATTTCCAAATGTTCCATACCGCTCACATCCGGGAAACGAACATCAATCTCGTATGCAGATAATAATGCTTCAATATCATACATTAGACCTCTTGCAGAAATGCTAAATTTACTTTGGGAAATAATTTCTCAACCGAAAAAGATGGATAGATTTTTGTGAGATTTTACCAATGTCATTCCCGCGAAAGCGGGAATCCATAAGTTCATGCAGTGGATACCGGATATTTCCCTTCGGGAAATTCCGGTATGACAGATCTATGCAAAGGTCTATTTTTAAAAACCTGTTTGCGCACTCGTTGAATGGCGACAACTATATCTGAGTGAATATCAGGCATATCAATAAACCGTCTAAATTTTATATAATTGTACCACAATTTTATGCGAAAAAAAATAATCGTAATTTTTGTCATCTTGCTCTTCCTCACTTCGGCGTGCAGTGCCACGGTGGGGCAACTGAATAATCGGGGAAACCGGCTGTTTGCCGCCGGTAAATTCGATGAGGCGCTGACCGCATATCAACAGGCGCAAACGCAAAATCCCGCCGCAGCCGAACCGTATTATAACGCCGCCAATGCCTACTATCGCCAAAAAAATTACGGGCAGGCAGAATTGCAGGCGCAGCAAGCATTGCAACGCGCCGATTTGCCGCTGGCGGAACAAAGTTATTTCAATTTGGGAAATATCTACTTCCAAAACGGACAGTTTGAACAAGCGGCAGAGGCATATAAACAGGCACTTCGCATCAACCCCGCCGATATGGATGCCAAATACAATTTGGAACTGACCCTGCAAAAGTTGAAAAAGCAAAAACAGCAGCAAAAAAATCAACAGAACAACCAAAATTCGCCGCAAAACCAACCCACACCGACACCCACCCCCGCACCGAAACCTTCGCCGTCACCCACGGCGGGCACACCGACACCGCAATCGCAGGGGCAGCCGACACCCACCGCCGGCGCAACGTCCACACCGCAAAATCAGGGGCAGCCGCAAAATTCGCAAAACGAGCAACCATCGCAAACCCAGCCGGCACAGCCGCAGCAACTTTCCCCCGAACAAGCCCGCCGTTTGCTGGAATCCGTCGCCGGTGATACAAAGACATTACAGCAAAAGTTGATGGAACTGTACGGCGCACCGCCCGCCAAAGGGAAACTACCCGCAGAGGATTGGTAATTTTCAATGAACGGTCATCAATGGTCAACGCGCAAAATTTTATATCGGTTGATAGCCTTGCTTGCCGTTTTGAGTTTGGCTGTGCCCGCACTGGCACAATCGCCCATTACCGCCAAGGTAAACCGCACCGCCATTACCACCGATGAAACCGTAAATTTGGTGGTCACCGTCAGCAGCCAATCGCTTGCCGCACCGCGCCCCGAGTTGCCCCCGTTGGATGGGTTTGAAATTGTGGCAACCGGCTCTACCAGCCAAATCAGTATGGTGGGAACGAAAATCACCACCGAAGGGCGCTACCGCTACCAACTGCGCCCCACCAAAACGGGCGCACTCGTCATTCCGTCCATCACCCTGTCGGTGAACGGGCAAACATTCAGCACCGACCCCATCACCGTTACGGTAACGCAGGGAACCGCTCCCCCGCAACCGGCTACCCCGTCGAGCCGCAGTGCCGCCGCCCCCGATACACTCAACGGGCAAGATTTTTTTGTGGAAGCCGAAGTGGACAATACCGCACCGTATGTCGGGCAGCAGGTCATATACACCTTCCGCTTTTATCAAGCCGTCAATTTGTTTGACCAACCCCGCTACGATGCGCCGAATTTCACCGGTTTTTGGAGCCGCCAGCAACCGAACCAAACGCAATACACCACCCAAGCCGCCGGGCGAACCTATCGCGTCACCGAACTGCACACGGTGCTCTTTCCCACCATTGCCGGAAAAACCACCATCGAACCGGCAGTGCTCACCATCCCCGGCGATATTTTCAGCAGCGGCGAAATCCTGTCCACCAAACCGGTAGATTTGACGGTGAAAGATTTGCCCCCCGGCGCACCCGCCGATTTTAACGGCGCCGTCGGACAATTTACGCTGGATGCCACTGTTGACAGCACCGCCGCCACCGTCAACGAACCGGTAACGCTGAAAGTTACCATCAGCGGCACCGGCAATTTGGAAAATTTACCCGACCCGGTTTGGGAAGATATTCCCGGCTGGCGCGCATTTGAAAGCAAAGCCACCACCGACAGCGCCTTTAAAAACGGAAAATTTTCCGGCACGCGGGTGTATGAGCGGCTGCTGGTGCCCACCGTCGCCGGGACAAAAACGCTGCCGCCCGTTCGGTACGCCTATTTCGACCCCGAAACGGCGGAATATCATACCCTAACCACCCCGCCCATCCGCGTGACGGTTGCCCCCGCCGCCGACCAGCCGCCCGTGCCCGCCGTGAGCACCAACGGCAAACAGGATGTCACCCAATTGGCAACCGACATCCGGCACATAAAATCCGTGCCGCCGCAACTGACCACCGCCCGCCCGCCCGTTACCCGCTCAACGGGATATTGGCTGTTATGGGGACTGCCGCTGCTGGCGCTCATCGGTAACGGGGTATGGGTGCACCGACAGCGGCGACTGCGCCAAAATACCGCGCTGGCACGAAATTTGCAGGCGCGCAAACGGGCGAAAAAAACACTGGCAGCCGCGCGCACCGCCGCCGACCCGTACAGCATCATCGGGCAGGCGGTAACGGGCTATTTAAGCGATAAATTCAATCGCCCCGTGAGCGGGCTGACCCAAACCGCGCTCGCCGAATTGCTGGCAAATGCCGGGCTGAACGATGATACCGTCCGGCGGGTGCAATCGGTGCTGACCGCCTGCGATATGGGGCGATTTTCGCCCGCCGCCGGACAAGCCGGGCACACCGAAAATCTGCTTGCCGATGCGGAAATGCTGATTGACGATTTGGAAAAAATGTTATGAAACGATTTTTGCTTGCCGCCATATTGCTCGTCGCGCTGACCGTGCCCGCGCTGGCACAGGGTGGCGTTTCTGCCACCGAATTGCTTTTGCAGGCAAACAAACAATACGAAGCCGGTAATTTTGCCGCCGCCATTGACACCTACGAACAGTTGGTGGGGCTGGGCGTGCGCGACAGCACCGTTTTTTACAATTTGGGGAATGCCTATTTCAAAAACGGCAATTTGGGACGGGCAATTTTAAACTACCGGCGCGCGGCACAACTTTCGCCCAGAGATGCCGATATTCGGGCGAATTTGGCGCTGGCGCGCAGCAAAACGGTAGACAACATCCAAACCGGCGGGTCAGCCATCACCCAACTTGCCGCATTCAGCGAAAGTTGGGTCACACTGAATGAACTGGCATGGGCGGCGTTGGGGTTATGGATACTGCTGGCGGCGCTCATCATTGTTCACAGCCGCTTGTATCGCCCCGGCTGGCGAAAAGCGGTGCAATATACCCTGATGGTGGTCACCGCGTTGTTTGTCGCCGGCGCGGTGATGCTTGCCGCGCGTATCATCGTTGCCCGCAGTCAACCGGCAGCCATCATCGTTGCCGAAACGGTAAACGTCACCAGCGGACCCGGCGAGCAATATGTTACCGAATATACTCTGCACGGCGGCACCGAAGTGGTCATTGGCGAAACCCGCGGCAAATGGGTGCGCATCGCCTTGCCGGGCAACCAGTTGCAGGGCTGGGTTCCCGCCGATACCGTCACCGCCATTGCAAATTGACAGCCATTTTCAACAGGTGTAAAATTTTTGAGTTAGGAAGCAAGTAGCAAGTAGCAGGCAATATGCGTTTTGTTGCCAAAAAGGTGTAAAAGTGGACGATATATCCGCACCCAGTACTTTGGGACAACTGTCCCGACACAAATCTGCCAACAGCATATCATAACCCCCGTTGGCAGTGTGTTCGCCTTCGGGGGAAACCCGGAGGTGAACGATGAATGCGCCCATTTTAGACAGCATTCTGGCACAGGTTCGCGCTGCGCTGGAAAAAAACAACCTCTCTCAAGCCGCAAAACTGATAGAAAAGTTGCGTCCCGCCGACCAAGCGGAAGTCTTTGCCGAATTGGACGAAGACGAACAACTTGCCCTGCTTGCCGAACTGCCGGTGGAGGAATCCGCCGACATTTTGGAAGAGTTGGACGAAGACGAAGCCGCCGAATTGGTGGAAGCCATGCACCCCGACGAAGCCGTCCGCATTGTGGACGGTATGGAGCCGGATGAAGCCGCCGACTTGCTCGGCGATTTGCCCCCCGAACAAGCCGATGAAATGCTGGCGCAATTGGAAGATTCGGACGAAGTGCGCCCGCTGCTGCTGCACGCCGACGACAGCGCCGGCGGATTGATGACTTCCGAATTTTTGGCGCTGCGCCGCCGCACCACCGCCGCCGCCGCCATTCAAGCCCTGCGCGATTGGAAACCCGACCGCGAAAATATCTATTACCTTTTTGTGGTGGATGCCGAACAAAAATTGCGCGGCGTCATCAGCCTGCGAGACTTGGTCATTGCCGACCCCGATACCCCGCTGGAAGAAATTATGGACCCCGATGTCATCGCCGTAACCGCCGGCGTTGACCAAGAAGAAGCCGCGCGGGTGATGACCCGCTACGATTTGCTGGCACTGCCCGTGATTGACGAAAACGGCAAACTGCTGGGGGTAATTACCATTGATGATGTGGTGGACGTGCTGGAAGACGAAGCCTCGGAAGACATTCAGCGGTTGGGCGGCAGCCAGCCGCTGGACAAAGCCTATTTAAACACCGGCATTTTCTCGATGACCCGCAAACGCATCGGTTGGTTGTTGCTGCTCTTTCTCACCGCCACCCTCACCGG
>CAYPNZ010000261.1:0-4864 GCA_964411845.1 uncultured Anaerolineaceae bacterium | reverse complement strand
ACACCAGTCCCCTCCCCGCCGGGCAGTCATCGCCGTAATAACCGGTTTCAATCGCTGAAGCGGCTGCCGGTTTTTAACGCCGACAGCAACGTTTGACGCAGCACATCCACCGGCGCGGCTTCCCCCGTCCAAATCTCGAAGGCTTTTGCGCCCTGATGAATCAGCATCCCCGTGCCGTCAATGGTTGTCAGCCCCTGCGCCGCCGCCTGACGCAAAAATTTGGTTTGAATCGGGGTGTACACCAAATCGCAGATAACCGCCTGCGGCAGCGGAATATCGCCATCCCACGGCGAGGTATCCACCTGCGGGAACATCCCCAGCGAAGTGGTATTCACCACCAAATCGAAACTGTTGTTGGCGGCATCTAACGTTTGCGGCGACAGCAATTCGCACGAAAAACGAATATCCGCATACACCGAACTGATGTCATCCACCAAAAACGCCGCCCGCTCGACCGTGCGGTTGAAAATGCTGATAGCGCGTGCCCCCGCTTTTGCCAAACTGAAAACCACCGCTCGCGCCGCGCCGCCCGCACCGAGCACCAGACAACGCGCGCCCCGCGGCGAAAATCCCGCTTCCAGCAGCGATTGCAAAAAGCCGTCGGCATCGGTATTAAAACCGAGCATCCGCCCATGGCGCACGGCAATGGTATTCACCGCGCCGATTTCTCGCGCCACGGGGTCAATTTCATCCATATAGCGCATAATTGCCTGTTTGTGCGGCACGGTCACATTCGCCCCCATAAAATTGAAAGTGCGCAGGGCAGGCGTTACTTTTTCGATGCGTTCCGGTTCAACGGGCAGCGGAATATATGCCCAATTCAGGTTCAGGGCGGCAAAAGCGGCATTGTGCATCAGCGGGCTGAGCGAATGCGCCACCGGATAGCCCAAAATACCGACAATTTTTGTTTCTCCGGTAATTTTCATTTTACGCCACAACCTCCACGCCGAGGTTTTTCAGCATGCTGACAAACCCGGGGTAACTGTCGGCAATGACCCGCGCATTGCGAATGGTTGTTTCGCCGTCTGCCAGCAATCCGGCAACGGCAAGCGCCATTGCCAACCGGTGGTCGCCGTAACTGTCAACCACGGCGGCGCGCAACGGTGTGGGTCCGTACACCTCAAACCCGTCGGGGTGAGCAATCATTTGCGCGCCGAGTTTGCGCAGTTCATCAACCGTGGCTTTAATGCGGTCAGATTCTTTCACCCGCAATTCGGCGGCATCGCGCACCACCGTGCGCCCTTTTGCCTGCGTTGCCGCCACGGCAAAAATGGGAAATTCATCAATCATCCGCACCACCGTATCGCCGGAAACTTCCGTGCCGCGCAGTGCGCTCGATTTTGCCACCACATCACCCACCGGTTCACCCGCCATATCCGTTTGATTTTCCAGCCGCACATCTGCACCCATTGCCGTCAACACATCGAGCAAGCCGGTGCGGGTGGGGTTGATATTCACGCCGGTGATGCGCAATTCGCTGTTGGGGATGAGCACGGCTGCCACCAACGGGAAGGCGGCAGATGAAAAATCGGCGGGGATGGCAATATCCATCGCGGGCAGCGGGCTTTCGGCGGGCTGGATGGTGATGGTGCTGCCATCCGTTTCGAGGGGCACGCCCAACGAGCGCAACAGCACTTCGGTGTGGTCACGGGCGGGACCCGGCTGATGTACGATGGTTGTACCGTCGGCGTACAGCCCCGCCAGCAGAATGGCGCTTTTTACCTGTCCGCTGGGAATGGGCATGCGGTATTCGATGCCGTGCAAATTGCCGCCGTCCACATAAATCGGCGGGTAGCCGTCGCGGGTGGCAACAGTTGCCCCCATTTGCCGCAGGGGGCGCGCCACCCGTTCCATCGGACGGCGGCGCAACCCTTCGTGACCGTCCAGCACCGATGAAAACGGCTGTCCTGCCAGCAACCCCGCCAACAGGCGCATGGTTGTACCGGAACCGTGGCAATTGAGCGTTTTTGCCGGTACAGAAAGACCGTGCAAGCCAACGCCCTGCACGGTCACGGTTGCGGCGGTTTCGGTTGTATGCGCAACTTCAATGGAAACACCCAATGCCTGTAACGCCTCGATAGTTGCCATACAATCACCGGCGGGCAGCCAATCGGCAAGCCGAGATGTACCGCTCGCCAGCGCGGCAAGAATTGCCGCGCGGTGCGAAATGGATTTATCACCGGGAACCGTAATCGTTCCCCGCAAGCCTTTTGAGGGAGAAATTGTCAGGGGCATAGAATCACCTCATTTTGTTAGGTCTTACGCAGTTTTCAGCCTGCGATACGTTCTAACGGAGCCACTCAGGGTGAAAAACGCCAATACATCTTCACTTTTCGCACACAAAAGCGACCACGTCTTTCTGGATGAAAAAATAGCCGTCTTTTTGAATGGCACGGTTAACCACGGTTTTGAATTGTTCTTCCACGGCATGCAAATCAACCGATGAATGCAGCACTTCGCGCAGGGCATCGGTGGAAGCCACATATTTCCACAACAAATCGGCATCGGTTACCCGCAGCGAATCGTCAAACGGATGTTTGGTTACTCGCCTGAAATGCACCCGGAAAAGGGAGGTGGCAGCCACGGGACCAAATGCCACCGTCGAGGATGTCGGCGCCAGCGGAATGCCCAGCAAATCGCCAACCAGCGACCATAATTCGCGCATGTGCGCTTCGCCGTTCAGCGCGGCAACCATTCTACCACGGGGGCGCAGCGTGCGCCATATTTCGGCAATGGCTTTTGCCGGCGAGGGAACATGGTAGAGCATATGGTTGGCAAAAATACGGTCGAAATAATCGGTGGGGAAAGGAAGCGCCATAGCGTCTCCTTCGATGCCGCGCCAGTGGGTTACGCGCCCGGCAATGGATTGAGCGGCGATTTCTACCATTTTCCGCGACAAATCGAGCAGTGTTACATCCAAATGGGCGGGGTGTTCGGTGGAAAAGTTTTGGCTCCACAACCGCCCGTTGCCGCAACCCACATCCAGCAATTTTTGGCGGGCTTCCACCCGCCCCATACCCAGTACCCACACCATCCAATTTTGCGGATTGGTGCTGAAAAGTTCGTGGATGCGCTGACGGTCGGCAAGGTTTTCGTCGGTGCGATATTGTTCCGTGCGCAAATACGTCGGATTGCTCCAAAACGTCGGTTGGGGAGACATAGAATGTCCTTAAATAGCGGTTACACCTGAAACTATAAATGAAAATCGCCGACTTTCCAAACTTTGCTATTCTTTTTGCGGCGGCTGAACCGGCGGCGGATATAACGCCGTGCGCTGCTGTGCCGCCGCATCGAGCATCGCCCGCAGGCGAGGTTCGTCACCCGCGCGAATGGCATCTGCCAGCGCGTCGAGCCGGTCGCCGAAACGGGTTATCATTTCCAGCACCGCATCTCGGTTGGTCAGCAAAATATCGAGCATCATTTGCACGTTAGATGCCGCCAGCCGCGATGTGTCTTTAAACCCCGATGCCGCCACGTGCCACACTTGGGCATCTTCCGCCGCCACCGATTGCGCGGTGAGCACCAACCCCGCCGAAAGCAGGTACGGCAGATGACTGATGGTGGCTACCAGCCGGTCATGGCGGGCGGGGGGCAGCCACAGCGGTTTCGCGCCGACGGCACGCGCCAGTTGGCGCACGGTTTCGGCGGCATGCGGCGGAGTGCGTGCCGGCACGCTGACCACCCACGTGGCATCGTTATACAACTGCGGGTCGGCGGCTGCCAGCCCCGATGTTTCTTTGCCGCACATCGGGTGCGACCCCACCGGATGGACGTGCGGCGGCAGCGCATTCAGCGCCGTCATAATTTGGCGTTTGGTGCTGCCCACATCGGTGATGATTGCCCCTGTTTTGAAAAACGGGGCGAATGTTTGCAACTGCGCGGTTAACACCCGCACGGGGGTGGAAAAAACAACCACATCGGCATTTGCCAGCGCCGTTTGCGGGTCGGTGGTAACAAAATCCGCCGCCCCCAGCCGCTCTGCCGCGGCGACGGTTTCGGCGCGGCGCACCAAACCGACAACCTGCCGCACGATACGGTCTTTTTTCAACCGCATCGCCAGCGAGCCGCCCATCAACCCCAAACCGACAATGGTTACTTGCAATGGCTGCAAAGCCGTAAAGTCAGGGTCGTCCATTTTTAGACTGTCCGGTCAACTGCATCGGCTATTTTTGCCAGTTTGTGCATCAACTCATCAAAACGACGCGGTTTGAGCGATTGCGCACCATCGGACATGGCAATTTCCGGCTGGTTGTGCACTTCGATGATGAGTCCGTCTGCGCCGGCGGCAACGCCCGCCATGCTCGCCGCTTGCACCAAATTCCATTTGCCGGTGGCGTGGCTGGGGTCAACCAGCACCGGCAGGTGGGTTAATTCTTGCAACACGGGCACGGCGTTAATATCAAGGGTGTTGCGGGTGTAGGTTTCAAACGTGCGGATGCCGCGTTCGCAGAGCATAACTTGGTTGTTGCCGTTTGCCAAAATGTATTCGGCGCTCATTAGCAATTCTTCGATGGTGCTCATCAATCCGCGTTTGAGCAGTACCGCCCGCGGCGACCGCCCGACGGCTTTCAGCAGGGCGTAATTTTGCATATTCCGCGCCCCGATTTGCAGCACATCGGCGTATTTTTCCACCACGGGCAAATCTTCCGGCGACATCACTTCGGTGACAATGGGCAAACCGGTTGCTTCGCGGGCTTCCGCCAAAATTTTTAACCCTTCTTCGCCCAAACCCTGAAAACTGTACGGCGATGTTCTGGGCTTGAAAGCGCCGCCGCGCAGCATGTGCGCCCCGGCGGCTTTTACGGCTTTGGCAACCGTCATCAATTGCTCGCGGTTTTCCACCGAACAGGGTCCGGCAATAATT
>CAYPNZ010000260.1:0-4881 GCA_964411845.1 uncultured Anaerolineaceae bacterium | reverse complement strand
CAATTCTGCCGGCGACAGCACCACCGAGCCGACCCCCAGTTGGTTTTGCAGCGCCACATTTTTGCGGAATTGCGCCATATCCGTCTCGTTATCCAGCAAAAACAGATAACCGATTTTGCGCAAACCGATGTCTTGTTCCAATTCTTCCGGGAAGCGTTCCATCATTTTGAAACTTTCTTGCGAAAGTTTGATATTCACCGCTGTTGAGAATTGATGGCGCACCCCGCCGGCGCACTTGCCGGTAGAAGCCTCGCCGAAAGAAGGCGCTTTTTCCAGCAAAACGGCGGTTACTCCGCGTTTTGCCAGATGATATGCGGTGCTGGCGCCCATCACACCGCCGCCAATGATGACCACGTCTGCTGTTTTGGGTAGCATTTTTCCTCCTGTTGAAATATGAATGGTTGTTTTGGTAATCTGCCACCGGCAGATTTGCTTGCAGTCAACGCCACGGCGAAACAGTATCCGCCAATTTTGCCATCACCCGGATGGGGTCGTAATCGGCATCGGTCACCGCGGCAAAATGACTCATCCGCCCCCGCCGCAAAATGGCGCGTCCTTTGGCGGTGGTGTGCATTGTCAGCAGTGTTGTGCGCACGGCGCGGCGCAGCGATGCCGGTAAATCGCCGCGAATCACCCACGGCGGTATCGGGCTGGGTCCCAGCGTGCCGATGCGGCGCAGCCGTTGGCGCAGAGCAGGGTTTGCCGCCAATTCGGTTTCCAGCACGGTGCTGTCAATGGCGGTGGCATCAATGCGGCGTTCCAGCAGCCATTGCAGCGATGTTTGGTGCGCGCCGCTTTGAATGATTTTGCCGAAAAACCCGTTGCGTTTGCCACGGGCAGCCAAAAAATAGCGGGTTACGGTGTGCCCGGAATGCGAATTCGGTTCATTGAATGCCCACACACTGCCGCGCAAATCATCAAAAGTGCGAAACGGATTTTCTGCCAGCGTTACCACATCCGAAAAATAGACGGCTCGACCGGCATACCGTTCGGCGCGCATCACCGGCGCTGCCAGCAGTTCGACGGGCGGTGTGCCGGCATCGGCTTTGCGCACATACGGCAATCCGCACATCCAGCCGACGTGAATCTCTCCGGCATCAAACAGACGTTCCCGCTCCTGCCACGGCACATCATCCACAAAACGGGCATCAACGCCAATCCGGCTGCCCAAATATGCCGTAATTTCCGCGCAAAGAACATCGGCGTTTTGCGCTTGGATTGACATTACTTTTAATTGAGACTGCATTGAAACACCCGGTATTTTTTCTGCGCAGTATTTTACTCTAAAATTGATTTTGGGGGTAAAATACGTCTGCAATTTATGGAGGCAATTATGGCAAAGACTATCGGTATTTTAGGCGGCATGAGCCCCGAATCAACCATCGAATATTATCAGCACATTACGCACACCTACACCGCCAAATTTGGCGATTACGGGTATCCCGAAATTATCATTTTCAGCGTCAGTTTTCAACCGTATGTGGATTTACCGGCGGCGGGGAAATGGGATTTGGTGGCGGACGGCTTGGCAAACGCCGCCCGAAAACTCGCGGCGGCGGGGGCGGATTTTGTGGTTATTGCCACCAACACAATGCACAAAGTGGCGGATGACATTCAGGCGCAAATTGATATTCCGATTTTGAGTTTGCTGGATGTGGTGGGCGATGCAATTGCCGAGCGGGGATTGGATACGGTCGGCTTGCTGGGCACGCGCTTTACCATGGAAAGCACTTTCTATCGGGATGCGCTGGCACAGCGCGGTATTACGGTTATTGTGCCGGATGCCGCCGACCGCGAAACGGTCAACCGGGTTATTTATGATGAACTGGTTGCCGGGAAAATCCGCGACGCATCGCGTGCCGACTATCTGGCGATTATCGAACGGCTGGCGGCACGGGGCGCACAGGGTATCATTCTCGGCTGCACCGAAATTCCGCTGCTGGTCAAACAGGCAGACACCTCCCTGCCGCTGTTCGATACCACCATTTTGCACGCCGACGCCGCGTTGGCGTTTGCGCTGGCAGAATAGCCTCAGGCGCTTTCTCGCTCGCGCTGTTTCGCTTCCCACGCCTGCCGAAAAGCGATGGCGAGTTTTTTCGCGCCGTCAAAGCCGTGGGTTTGCACATAAAATCGCCGGTTGCGCGGTTCGCCCCGTTCGTTGCGGTATGATGCCGCCCAATACCAGCGGCGCTGCGGCTCGCCGTGCCAGCGGGTGAAGGAATAATGCACGCCGTTTACCCCGCTGGTATTGTTCGCTTGCCGGCGGGCACGCGGACCGGAACGCGCGTAGGCAGACGGGTGTTGCTGCAAATACGTTCGATGATACTGCCGCGCCGCTTTTTCGGCGGCATCCGCCCCGCCGAAACGGCGGTCGCTGAAAAATTTGGTGTGGCGCGTGTGATGGATGCGCACCTGCCAGCCGTGCGTGCTGTGTGAATCGCTGTCAATGCGGACGATACTCATTGCTTGCCCCCTCGATTTTCACCCAAAAATCGGTTAACATAAAGCAATTATAGCACTTTCCCCCCTATTTTGCCAAAATAAGACAAATTTTCAGGTGAATTTTCGGAGATTTGTCAAAAAAGTGTTGCAAATTTAAAAAAATGTGATATAATGGTAGTACTTTATGTCTATACAGTTTTTATATGTTCAGTTTCCTTCTAAAGAAGGAATTTATTTTTATCATTTTCAATATTTTATGTAAACCTGATTTGTCCGTAATTGTGGAGGAGCCCATTATGGCATACAAACAAACCCGCCGTATTGCCGAGGATGAAAATTTTGCCAACGACCCGATGTCCCTTTATTTGGATGACATCAGCCAAATTGACCTGCTGAGCCGCGAAGAAGAAATTTTGCTGGCGGAACAAATCGAAGCGGGCGAAGCCGCCAAAAAGAAACTTTCCCTGCCCAACCTGCCCCCGGCAGAAAGCGAGCAATACCGCCGGCAGGTTGCCGCCGGTGTGAAAGCGCGCACCCGCCTGATTGAAGCCAACTACCGGCTGGTTATCAGCGTTGCCAAAAAATACGCCAATCAGGGCGTCGGATTTATGGATTTGATTCAAGAGGGCAATATCGGGTTGATAAAAGCCGTGAAAAAATTCGACCATCGGCGCGGATACAAATTCAGCACGTATGCCACTTGGTGGATTCGGCAGGCGGTAACACGCGCGCTGGCAGACCAAGGGCGCACCATTCGCATTCCCGTCCATATGTCGGAGCGAATCAACAAATTCACGCGCGTTTCGCGGAAACTGGCACAGCAATTGGGGCGAGAACCGAATGTGCCGGAAATAGCCGAAGCAATGGATGCCTCCGTCAAAAGTGTTGAACAGTTGATGCACATCGTGCAGCACCCGCTTTCCATTGAAATGCCGGTGGGCGATGAGCAGGAAAGCAATTTGGGTGATTTTATTGAAGACGAAACCCAACCCACCCTGTCGGAAACGGCAACCCGCCACTTGCTGCAAGAGCGAATGGACCGGGTGCTAACCTCGCTCAGTGCGCGAGAAGGGCGTATTTTGCGTTTACGCTTTGGATTGTATGACGGCAAAGTTTATACACTGGAAGAAGTGGGGCAAAAAATGGGCGTAACCCGCGAGCGGGTGCGGCAAATTGAAGCCGCCGCCCTGCGAAAACTGCGCCATCCGCGCCGCAGCCGCCCCCTGCGCGAATTTTTGCTGTAACAAACCGCTATTCCCAAACCGGTGAGCGCATCGTTCACCGGTTTTTTTTATGGTGATGCCGCTTGTGTCCCCGCCCCATCTGCGCTAAAATATCCGCAGTTAAATTCAAACCAAATGGAGCGTGCACCAATGGAAAAACAATCAATCACTGCATTTCTCGATGCCCTTGCCGGCGACAGCGCCACGCCCGGCGGCGGCGGCGTTGCCGCGTTGAACGGAGCAATGGGCGCCGCCTTGGTTAGTATGGTTTGCCGGTTGACCATCGGACGGAAAAAATATGCAGAATACGACGCTGAAATGCGTGATATTCTGGAAAAATCCGAAGCGTTGCGCGCCAAACTGACCGCGTTGATGGCGGCAGATGTTGCTGCATTTGACGGTGTGATGGCAGCCTTCGGGATGCCGAAAGACACCGATGCGGAAAAATCGGCGCGGCGGCAAGCCATTCAATCGGCATTAAAGGAAGCCACCCGCGTGCCGCTGGAAACTGCCCGCGCCTGTGCGGCGGTTATCTCTCTGGCAAAACCCGTGGCGGAAAAAGGAAATGCCAATGCCGCCAGCGATGCCGGTTCGGCGGCGCAATCGGCGCTGGCAGGACTGAACAGCGCCGCGCTGAATGTAAAAATCAATTTGGCAAGTTTAAAAGACGAAACCTTTGTGGCGGAAACAGCGGCGGCACTGACCGATATTACAACCGGCGCCGCAGAAACGGCGGCGGCTATTTACGCCACCGTCGAATCGCGTATGTGAGTTGGAGCGTTAAATGGACAATTTTGAAATTCCGCAAAAATGGCAGCCTGTTGCATCGGCAGTGGCAGCAATAATTTTCATCGCGCTGGTTGCCTTCGTGGTGCGCGTTGCGCGAACGTCCGGCAGCACAACCCCCACCCCCACCGCAACTGCGGTGGCAATGCGTCCGCGCCCCACCGTGCCGCCAACATTCACCCCCACCCCGTCGCCGACTGTGCCCGCCAGCCCCACCGCCACCGCCACGCCATCGCCCACGCCCACCTTCACCCCCCCCCCCCCCCCCCCGCCCAATGTGGTGGACGTCACCCGACCTGGGGTATTTGACCAGTGTTAAAGTCAAGATGCAAACGGTGGTCACGCAAAACCGCAGCAACAAAAACTGGTGGGACGCTTTGTTCGGCAACGACCGGGTGATAATGTTGGCGGTGGGTAATGTGTATGCCGG
>CAYPNZ010000259.1:0-4882 GCA_964411845.1 uncultured Anaerolineaceae bacterium | reverse complement strand
CGCGGCAGTCGGCTCATATCTGTTCGGCGCACTGCGACGCGGCATTTTGGATTTGCAGGGTCCCGCCACATTGCTGGGGTTCGTCAATCCGCTGTATATCAACTCCAACTGGGGCTTTTTCCTGAAAATGACCCCCTATCTGCTGACAATCTTCGCGCTGATTTTGGGCGCGCGCGCCGCCAAAAAGAAACGACTCGGCGCACCGGCTGCTCTCGGCGTGCCGTACATTCGCGGCGAACGAGGCTTGTAATTGATGGGAAAACCGTTGCGCACGATTCTGGTCGGAATTTTACTGACCGCGGCACTGTCGCTGCCGATTTTCGCCCAAAGCGGCGAAATCACCTACACCATTCAGGTGGGCGATACCCTGTCGGAAATCGCGCTGAAATACAATGTTACCCTTGCCGAGCTGGCGGCACACAACGGCATTTCCAACCCCGATTTGATTTTCGCCGGGCGCACGTTGGCTATCCCCGCCGACGGCGCATCGTCCGCCCCGACAGCCGCCGCGCAAACATATACCGTCCAAGCGGGAGACACGCTGGGCATCATCGCCGAGCGTTTCGGGGTGCGCACCACCCGGCTGGCGCAGGCAAACAATATCGCCAATATCAACCTGATTGAGGTGGGGCAGGTGCTGGTCATCCCCGGCACGGAACCGGCAAAACCGGTTTACCCCCTGCATGCGCCTTTCACCGAAATTTCGCTGTCGCACAACCCCATCGCGCAGGGTGAAACGCTGCTGGTGCAGGTAACCCTGAACACCACCGCCACCCTCACCGCCGATTTTGAAACGCGCCCCGTCACGCTGACCACCGACGACGGTCGGCATTATTGGGGGCTGGTCGGCATTCACGCGCTGAGCGAAGTTGGCGTATATTCGCTGGCGTTTCGCGCTACCCTGCCCGACGGCACGGAATCCGCCGTGGCGCAAGATGTGGTCGTCAGCGCGGGCGATTACACCACCGAAACCATCATCCCCGAACCGGGACGCGAAAATTTACTGGCGCCGGACGTGATAAAAGCCGAAGCGCAAAAACTGTCGCTCATTTGGGGGCAAGTGACCCCGCAAAAACAGTGGCACGGCGCTTTCGGCTATCCCGTTACCGACCCGCGCATCACCTCAAATTTCGGCACGCGGCGCAGTTACGGCGGCGGCGCTATCAACGGCTATCACGCCGGTACCGATTTCGGCGGCAATGGCGACCCGATTTACGCCCCCGCCGCGGGCACGGTGGTGCTGGCAGAAAAATTGAACGTGCGCGGCAATGCCGTGCTGATTGACCACGGCTTGGGCGTTTACAGCGGCTATTGGCATCAAAGCCAATCGGTGGTGCATGTGGGCGACCATGTGACGCGCGGCGATTTGATTGGCTATATCGGCAACACGGGGCTGGTAACGGGACCCCATCTGCATTGGGAAATGCGGGTGGGCGGCATTGCCGTTGACCCCCTGCAATGGGTGGCGGAGGATATGGAACCGACCGGTGGCGAATAATTCGGAATTTTGGAAAACCATAAAATTCTCACTGAAAACGGTGGGGCTGCCGATGCTGCTGCGCAGTGCGCGATACAGCATCCAAAAAGCGCACGCCGAACTAAAATTTGCCGACCCCTTCCATCCCCGCGACGGGTTGGGCGTGTGGTGGGAAGCCGTCAAAAAAAGCGCCGAACCCCTGCCCCAACCCCCGAATTTTTCCACCCTGCACATACCCGGCGAAGTCCAATCGTGGCGGCAAACCGCCCCGAACACCGTGGTTGTCGTCACCGAATTCGGTTATATCGAAGTGACCGCCGTCACCCCTGCCATCATCCGCGTGCGATTCAACCCGCGGCACAGCACTTTCCCCGTACCCTTTTCGTATGCCGTGCAATCCGCACCGGCAGCGCCCCCCGATTTTTCAATTGCCAAAGGCGAAAACGCCCTGCATCTTTCTACCGCGGCGCTGACCGTGCGCATCCATCACGCCGACGGGCGGATTGACTTTTTGGACAGCGACGGCAACCCCGTCAATTTGGATGGCGGCGGCATCGGCTGGAATGACGATTGGATTGCCATTGACCGTTTTCTGCCCGGCGATGCGCCTGTTTTCGGGCTGGGCGAACATGCCCAACCCTTTAACCTGCGCGGCAAAGCGTACCATGTCTGGGCGCGCGACCCCGGCGGGCACTATCGCACCGCCACCGACCCGCTCTATCAAGCGCATCCGTGGCTGGTCAGCCTGCACCAAAATCGCGCTTTCGGCATCTTTTGGGACAACACCTACCTCAGCCATTTCGATTTGGGCGACAGCCACCCCAAACACGCCATCATTTCCGGCAACGGCGGCGAACTGCGCTACTATTTCATCTTCGGTCCCGAATTGCGCACCGTGCTGGAACGCTTTTCGCAGTTGACCGGCACCATGCCGCTGCCACCGCTGTGGGCATTGGGCTACCATCAAGCCCGATGGAGTTACAAAACCGAAACCGAGGTGCTGGCACTGGCGCGCGAATTTCGGCGGCGGAAAATTCCGTGCGATGCCATTTATCTCGATATTCACTACATGCAAGACTATCGTGTATTTTCGTGGCATAAAAAACGGTTTCCCAACCCCGCCGAAATGATGAAAACCCTGCGCCCCGACGGTTTCAAAATTATCACTATCATTGACCCCGGCATCAAAGCCGATAAACTGAATGATGTGGCGGAAGACGGGCGGAAAAAAGACGTTTTCGTCAAAATGCCCGATGAATCTCTGTTCAAGGGTCCCGTTTGGCCCGGCGACTGCTATTTTCCCGATTTCACCAACCCGCAGGTGCGCATTTGGTGGGGCGAGCAATTCCGCCAACTGGTGGATGACGGCGTTGCCGGTTTTTGGACAGATATGAACGAACCGGCGGTTTTCGGTTACGGCGACCCCACCCTGCCCCGCACCGCCCTGCACGATTTTGAAGGACATTTTGCCACCCACGCCGAAGCGCACAACGTGTACGGCTTGCAAATGGCGCGCGCCACCCACGATGCCATCGGCACGCTGCGCCCCAACCGCCGCCCGTTTGTGCTGAGCCGCAGCGGGTTCAGCGGCATCCAACGGTATGCCGCCGTATGGACCGCAGACATCGAAAGCACGTGGGAACATCTGGCATTAAGTTTGAGCATGGTACTGCAACTCGGGCTGTCCGGCGTGCCGTTCAGCGGGGTAGACATCGGCGGGTTTTACGGCACACCCACCCCCGAATTGTATGCCCGTTGGATGCAACTCGGCGCATTCTTCCCGCTGTACCGCACCCACTGCGCCGACACTTTCCCCCGCCAAGAGCCGTGGTCATTCGGCACGGAAGTGGAAGACATTTCCCGCCGTGCCATCGAACTGCGCTACCGGCTGCTACCCTATTTTTACACCGTGCTGCACCATGCCACCGTTACCGGCGTGCCCATTGTGCGCCCCATGTTGATGGAATTTCAGGAAGACCCGCACACGCATGCCCTCGACGACCAATTTATGGTGGGCAGTCATCTGCTGGCGGCGCCGGTGCTCACCCCCGCCACCGAATCGCGCAGCGTGTACCTGCCGTGCAGCGCAGACTGGTTCAACTATCATACCGGCGAATTTTTCAGCGGCGGACAAACCGTCACCGTTGCCGCCAAATTGTCCGACCCGCCGCCAATATTCATCCGCGCAGGCGCAGTCATCCCCCGCTGGGATTTGATTCAGCACACCGAACAATTTACCACTCTGCCGACAGTGCATCTGCACTATTATTTTGGGGACGGGGAAAGTTGGCTGTATGAAGACGACGGCAAAGGAAAAGAATACCGGCACGGGCGATACAAACGGACGCGGTTCATCTGCCGTGCCGATGATGCCGGCATCCGCATCACCACCCGCACCGACGGCGAATATGCCCCGCCATACGATACCTTCACCTGGCACATTCACCGCGCCCAACCGATTGAACCGGCTGCCATCCGCGCCGATGATGTTGCCATTACCCGCTGGGAAACCCATCCGCAGGGTATCACCTTCCGCACCCCCATCATCCAACGGCTGGAAATTCGGCTGTAAATTGCCACAACCGCCTCAAATCGCTATACTATCGGCGGGCGGCGAAAGTCGCCCGTATTTTTGCGAAAAAAGGACACCCAAACCCTATGATGCCACCGGGACATATTGCCGTCGGGTTGTTGAGCCGCCACCTGTGGGCGGAAGAACCCGATTGGCGCGGGCTGGCGGGCGCAGCACTGCTGCCGGATATAATTGACAAACCGCTGGCGCTGCTGGTATTCACCGATTCACATTCCACCCAAAATATTGCGCATTCGCTGATTGTTCATGCGCTGGTGCTGGTCATTGCCCTGCTGTGGGCGCGGCGCGCGCTGCCGTATGTGCTGGCATTCAACAGCCATCTGCTCGCCGACCACATGTGGTATCACACCGAAACTTTTTGGTATCCGCTTTTCGGCTGGAACACCTTTTGGCAATATAAATTTATGAACACCCCGCAAGCCATGGTCAGCACCTACCTGAATATTCTGCATTACCCCGAAGTTTGGGTGGTGGAAATGTTCGCGTTGGCATATCTCGGCTGGTTGGGGTGGCGATGGGCAATCGCCCGTAATTGGAGATTGGAGATTCAAGGTTGGCTGTCTACCGGTTCAAATAACTGATAACCAATCTCAAATATCCACATTATGCGCGTCATCACCGGTTCCGCAAAAGGGAAAAAACTGAAAGAAGTGCCGGGCAACACCACCCGCCCCATCACCGACCGCACCAAAGAAGCGTTGTTCAGCATTTTGGGCGATTGGATTGTCGGCGCGCGGGTGCTCGATTTGTTCGGCGGCACGGGTGCAGTCGGTATCGAAGCGCTGAGTCGCGGTGCGGCGCATGTTACCTTT
>CAYPNZ010000258.1:0-4889 GCA_964411845.1 uncultured Anaerolineaceae bacterium | reverse complement strand
GGGGTAAATTGCAAATTACACAAAATACGTGTATCAGTCAAAGAACACCACTACCGATTTTGCGTTACGCAATTTTCAGTCTTCGATATGCCCTGTCGGGCTACTCAGGGTGAAAACTGCACAAGCCCCATCAAAATCAAAAGCCGACATAACGTCGGCTTGGGTTATCGGTTTAATTTTGGTGCAGATTATCGCGGCAGAACAACCGGCAATGCGGAACGGGTGAGAATTTCTACCCCGTTTTCGGTGACGATTGCCATATTTTCCAATCGCACACCGAATTCGCCGGGTAAATAGATGCCCGGTTCGATGGTGATGACCATACCCGCCTGCAATTCGGTGTCGCGGGCGTAACTGACGGGCGGCATTTCATGCACGGCTAGCCCCACCCCATGCCCCAAACTGTGCCCGAAATTGTCGCCGTACCCCGCGGCAGCAATCACATCTCGCGCCAGTGCATCGGCGGCACGGCTGGTTATGCCGGCGCGGATGCCGTTTTGCGCCGCATCCATCGCCTTTTTCACAATTTGCCATATTTCGCGGTAACGGGGGTTGCTCGGTTCACCCAGACTGAACGTGCGGGTCATATCCGAACAATAGCCGTCCACCACACAGCCCATATCCACCAGCACCACATCCCCCAGCCCGATGACGGCATCGCCGGGGGTGGCGTGCGGCAGGGCGCTGTTGGCGCGCGTGGCGACAATCGTGTCGAAAGAAAGGGCGGTTGCGCCGTGGGTGCGCATATAAACTTCCATCTCCCATGCCACATCGCGCTCGGTTACGCCGGGTTGAATCCAGTCAAACAGATGCGCCATCGCCGCATCGGCGACGGCTTGCGCCCGTTTGATGGCTGCCAGTTCCGCGGGGGTTTTAACGGCACGCAATTCGCCGGTAAAACCGGTGGTTGCTTTCAGGGTGACGGTATCGGGCAGGGTAGATTGCCACGTTTCAAATTGCGCCACGGTGAAATGGTCGGCTTCAAAAGCGATGGTTGCCGCCGTCATTCCCAGCGTTTCCAGCAGCGATGCTAAATTTTCCGCGGTGCGGTAACTTGCTTTTATCAATTCCCAGTCGGGCGCTTCGCGCGCAACCTGCTCATAATAGCGTGAATCGGTCAGCAAAAATTGGCGGTCGGCAGTGATGAACAGCGCCCCCGCACTGCCGGTAAACCCCGACAGGTAGCGGCGGTTTTCGGGCTGGGTAACGATGAAAGCATCGTATCCGGCGGCGGTCATTTTTTCTCGAAAGTGTTTTATCGGCATAGGCTTCGGGTCTCGGGTTTCGGGTTTCAATCGGTTATCGGCAGCAGCAATCGTTTGTGCTCATTCGCTCACTTTTGCCGGTTCCGCGTTTTGCGGCAGCGAGTCCATTTCAAAACGATGATGGCACACGGTACACTGGGCGAATTTCTTGCTTTGCACCACCATCAACCCGCCGCAATCGGGACACGGGGTCGGCAGGGGGCGTTTCCAACTGGTCCAATCGCATTCGGGATAGTTGCTGCACCCGTAAAAAGTGCGTCCCTTTTTGGTTTTGCGCGCCACAATTTCGCCGCCGTCTTTGGGGCATTTCACGCCGATTTTTTCAACATACGGGCGGGTGTAACGGCATTCCGGGAAGTTTGAGCAGGCGATGAATTTTCCGAAACGCCCGAATTTGAGCACCAATTCGTGCCCGCATTTGGGGCATTGCTCGCCGATGGGCGTATCGCCGACTTCCACTTTCGGCATTTCGGCTTCGGCAATATGCAGCGCTTTTTCAAACGGGGCGTAAAATTCGCGCAATACATTCACCCAATCCATTTCGCCGACGGCAATTTTATCCAGTTCCGATTCCATCCGCGCGGTGAAATCCACATTGATGATGTCGGGGAAATATTTGGTGACCATCTCGTTGACCACCAACCCCAAATCGGTGGGATGCAGGCGTTTTTGGTCGCGTTCAACATATCCCCGCTCTTGGATGGTGCTGATGATGGGGGCATACGTGCTGGGGCGTCCGATGCCGAATTCTTCCAGTGTTTTGACCAAACTGGCTTCGGTGTAACGGGGGGGCGGCTGGGTAAAATGCTGGTTGGGCAGCACATCCACCAAATCGACCGTATCGCCTTTTTCCAGCGGGGGGATGTTTGCGCCTTCACTTTCATCTTCGGGGGCATCTTCATCCGCCGTAATTTGATAGACCGACAGAAAGCCGTTGAATTTCAGGGTTGAACCGGCAGCCCGCAACAGATATTTGCCGGCGGTCACATCCACCCGGATGGTTTGGTATACGGCGGCAACCATTTGGCTGGCAACAAACCGCGACCAAATGAGCAAATATAGCCGCTGTTGGTCTCGGCTGAGCCCGGCGCGAATTTCGGCGGGCAGACGGCGCACATCGGTGGGGCGAATCGCTTCGTGCGCTTCCTGCGCCCCGCGCGATTTGGTGCGGTATTGCGGCGGTTTCGGCGGCAGATATTCTTTGCCGTATTTTTCGGTAATGAATTGCCGGGCTTCTTGCTGCGCCTGCGCCGCCACATGGGTGCTGTCAGTACGCATATAGGTTATCAACCCCACCCGTTCCCCCGATGAAAGTTCGATGCCTTCATACAACTGTTGGGCGATGCGCATGGTTTTGCGCGTGCCAAACCCCAACCGCCGCGACGCTTCTTGCTGCAGGGTGCTGGTGGTAAACGGCGCGGGGGCTTTGCGCCGCCGCTCGCCGCGTTTCACATCGCTGATGCGGTACGGCAGCGTTTTCAAATCGTCCACTACCGTTTGGGTTTCCGGTTGGTTGTGCAGTTTTGCCGGTTTGCCCGCAATTTGAATCAGTTTCGCCACAAATTGCCGTTCTTTGGGGCGAAGGTCGGCGTTTTGGCTGGCAAGTTTTACTTTTACAGACCAGTATTCTTCCGGCACAAAATTATCAATTTCCTCTTCCCGTTCGCAGATAAGCCGCAGAGCGACACTCTGCACACGACCGGCGCTGGTTCGGCTGCGGATTCGCTTCCACAGCAGCGGGCTGATTTTATAACCCACCAACCGGTCGAGAATGCGGCGCGCCTGCTGGGCATTCACGCGGTTCAAATCCACATTGCGCGGGTGAGCGAACGCATCGGCAATGGCATCTTTGGTAATTTCGTGGAAAACCACCCGTCGCACGCGGTCGGGTTCCATGTCGGTGGCTTCCATCAAATGCCAGGCAATCGCTTCGCCTTCGCGGTCGGCATCGGTAGCCAGATAGATTTCTTTGGCGGCGGCGGCGTCTTTCGCCAGTTCTTTTACCAGCGGACGTTTCTCGTTCGGCACGCGGTATTTCGGCGTGAAGTTGTTTTCCACATCCACCGACAGTTGCGAACGCAATAAATCGCGCACGTGCCCCACCGATGCTTTCACGGTGTAGCCGCGCCCCAAAAATTTGCCGATGGTGCGCGCTTTTGCCGGCGATTCGACGATGACCAATTTCCCTTTGCGCGGTTTGCCGTTGCCGTTTTTGCGTTTGCGCTGCACTTTTTCCGGCTTGGGAATGCCGTCGTGGGCGGGGGTATAACCCATTTTGAACATTTTGGTGCCGCACACGCTGCACGTGCCGCGTGTGCCGGGCGTGCCCGCCGCCGTGTACACCGCTTCGGGGTTGTTCATCTCTCGTTTGGTTTTACATTTTACGCAATATGCTTCCATAAAACTTTTGTTTTCCTTTTAAAGATAGGCTTGTTTGCCTTCTTTTTTTAACTGTTCCACAATTTTTTTCACGTCTTGGGCGCGGTTGCGAGCACATACCAGCAAAGCGTCATCCGTTTCCACAATGACCAAATCTTCCACGCCGATGGCTGCCACCAATTTGCCGCCACCGTGAACCAACAGCCCGCGCGCATCTACCGCCAGCAGTTGCTCGGTGTTTACCGTCACATTTTCATCCGGCGATTGCGCCAGTTCGTCATACAGTGCCGCCCAACTGCCCACATCGTTCCAACCGGCATCCAACGGCACTACCGCCACATCGGCGGCTTTTTCCATCAAACCGACATCAATGCTCTGCGGCGCAATGTCGTTCCAGATGGCGGCAACTTTTGCCGCCGACGGATTTTCAAACAGGGCGGATTGTAACTGTTGCAATTTTGCCATCAGCCCGGGCATGTGCTCGGTCAGTTGGGCAAAAAGCGTTTCGGTCTGCCAAATGAACATACCGCTGTTCCAATAGTATTCTCCGCTGTCGAAAAATTTGCGGGCGGTGAGCAAATTCGGTTTTTCCAAAAATTGCCGGACGCGATAGACCGGCTGGTCATAAAATGTGCCGATGGTTTCGCCGCGGTGGATATAGCCGTAACCGGTTTCCGGAGCGGTGGGGGTAATGCCGAGCGTGACCAGTTTGCCCGTTTGCGCGACGGCTTCGGCGGCTTGCAGTGCGGCGCGGAATGCGGTTTCATTGGGGATGAGATGGTCGGCGGTGAGCACCGCCATGGTTGCGCGCGGATTTTGGCGGGCAATGTGCAGCGCGCCCAAACCGATGGCGGGGGCGGTGTTTTTGCCGCTGATTTCGGCGATGATGTTTTCCGGCGGCAGTTGCGGCAACTGTTCGCGCACCAGCGACACGTATCGCTCGCCGGTGGCAACAAAAATTTGCTCCGGCGATACCAACGGGGCAATGCGGCGCACGGTGGTTTGAATCATCGTTTCGCCGCCGGTCAGGTCTAAAAATTGTTTGGGTACGGCTTGGCGGCTGCGGGGCCACAGGCGCGACCCCACCCCGCCGGCTAAAATTAAAATATGCAAAGGTTCCTCCGAGTTTCGGGTTTCCGGTTCAAAATTTAAACCGGTTGCCCCCTGTTCCCTGCTTTTTATTTCTTGACTCCCCTGAAAAAAGGGTTAAAAATTAAACCACAGAGAACCGGAGGCACAGAGAAA
>CAYPNZ010000257.1:0-4898 GCA_964411845.1 uncultured Anaerolineaceae bacterium | reverse complement strand
ATTTATGGTAATGAAAAATGAAAAATTATTCATTATTCATTATTCACTATTCATTATTCACTATTGCCGCCCATTCTGCCAGCGAGAGGGTTTCCGCGCGGCGGCGGGGGTCAATGCCGACGGCTTCCAGCCGGGCGACGATTTCCGCCTGCGGGCGGTGCAGCCCCGCCGCAAGCGCGTTTTTCAGTTGTTTCCGTTTTTGGCTGAACCCGGCTTTCACCACCCGAAAAAACGCGCGGGGGTCATCCACCGGCAAGGGGGGCACGGTATGGCGGTCAATGCGCAGCACCGCCGAATCAACATTCGGCGCGGGGGTAAAGGCGGAGGCGGGAATGGTGTGGCACAGGGTTGGCGTACCGTAAAATTGCACGCTCACCGCCAGCACACTCATTTTCCCGGGTTTGGCGATGATGCGCTGTGCCACTTCTTTTTGGATGGTCAGCACAGTGCGGCGCGGCGGATATTCATTTTCCAGCAAATGCCGAATGATGCCGGATGTGATGTAATACGGCACATTCGCCACCACCACATAATCATCCCCCGGCGAAAAATCGGGCAGGTTATTTGCCAGCACGGCAGCCGGCTGCACCGACAGAATATCGGCGTGCACCAGCCGAAAATTCGGCGCGGTGATTTCCGCCCGCAATATCGAAACCATTGCCGCATCCACTTCTACCGCCACCACGGCGCGGGCGGTTTCGGTGAGCGGCACGGTCAGCGCCCCCAACCCGGGACCGATTTCCAGCACGGTATCGGCGGGGGTCAATTCGGCGGCGGCAACAATTTTCCGCAGGTGGTTCGGGTCGGTTAAAAAATTTTGCCCCAATCCTTTTTTGGGGCGCAGGTTATATTTTTGCAGCAGATTCGTCATTCGCTATTCGCCACTCGTCATTCGCTATTCGTCTCATCTTTCCTGCGGAAATTCCGGCAAAACATACCGAATTTTATCCCAGCGCGGAATGGGCGTTTCCACATACACATCTACCCAAGTATACCACAGCGGCGGATTGTCTTCATCGAAACCCAAATCAATATGTTTGCCCAAGATTGCGCCGCCGGTATCGCCGGCGACGGCTTCGCCGTAACCGGGCACATATACTTTCGACCACAGCGGCACAACGCCGGGGTCAACCGCCACCACACCGTACCCAGCTTTCAGCCCCGTGCGGGTGATACCGTATGAGGGATGGTCTTTACTTTTGCCCGATGTGGCTGCCGAATATGAGGTTGCCAGCATGCGGATTTTGCGCCAATATTCAATTTCGCCGTCCGCAGTTTCCAGTGTGCGCACGATAATATTTGTGCCATAGGCAATAATTTTGTCGGCGGGTTCTTGTGCCAGCCACGTTTCTTCCGTCTGCCGAAAAACTTCTTTCCCGTTTTCATACCGCACGCGGGTGCGGGTTTTGGTTATTCCCTGCTGACCCGGCTGTCGCACTTCCTGCCGGTCAATCTCCAAATTGGGGTCGGGCATATATATCGTTTCAAAATCGGTGGTTTCCTGTTCAATTTCCAATGCTTCCGTTACCCGCACAATTTCGACGGTTTGTCCGGCGGCAAGAGGGGCGTTTTCGGCGGGGCGGGTGTAATCTTGCCCCACCAGCATCACCCCTTCCTGCGCCAACACCCCGCCGACGGTTTCGGCGCGGGTGCGGGTTTTGATGCGTTTGCCATCCACGGCAATTTCTACCGGCACCGACCGTTCGATGGTGATGGTGGTATCGGGGGCAATGGGTGCGCTCAAATTCGGGCTGATGGCATCCCCTTCAAACAGGGGAATATTTTGCGCCACCAGTGCTTCGCCAACGGTTTGCGCGGTGGTGAAAATGGTTTTTTGCCGACCGCCATCATCAATGGTGACGGGCACGGCGCGATGGAGGGTCAATTGCACGGGTTGGGGGCGCATCGCTTCGATGCGGGCGCGCAGCGGGGCGAACCGCCGTGTTTCCGGCACGACAGTGGTGGGCAGCGGTGTATCTGCCCCCCAGCGCGTGCCGTCCACAAAAATATCATCGGCGGGAGAAACGGCAATCCCCTGCTCGGCAAAAACCTCGGCGGGGGTGCGGGCGTGCGTCAGCAGAGGCGCGGCGGCGGTTATACCCACATCCAGCCGTATCGGACGCGCCAGCGCAATTTCGATGGTGTGGTTGGCGGGCAAGCCGCTGTTTCGCGCCAAATTCAGGTTATCCTGCGGCATCAGCACAATGCCCGTTTGCGCCAGTACCGTGTCAACCGTCAACCGGTGGGTTCGGGTGTGGAACGGTGTGCCGTTAACGATGATAGTCACCGGTTGGGCGGTTTGGTTGTACCACAGCAGCAGTGCTGCCAACACGGCAACGGCTATCAGCGCGGTGACAAATCGCCCGGAGACGGTAATTTTTTGAATTGGCTGGATGGTGGCGTGTTCTTCTGTTATCTGCACCGGAAAATCCATAAAAAACACAAAAGCGGGTCAATGCTGACCCGCCCGTTGTGCAATGATGATTGAGATGCCGGCAACCGAATAGCACCAGCCAGGCACCCCTGTGTCACCCGGAAGGAACCACTTATGGCTGCTACCTCTCGGTCCTGACCAGATTCGCGGGCTTCCGCCGCACAGGACCCACCCGATGCTACCCGGATGCCGACACCTCAATTGTAAAAAAGGCGGAGAGGGCGGGATTCGAACCCGCGAGGCTTTTACACCTACACGATTTCCAATCGTGCGCACTAGACCAACTATGCGACCTCTCCAAAACAATTAAAAATGCAAAATTTAAAATGCGAAACCGCCCTTGCAGAATTTTTGCATTTTACCTTTTTTAATTTTTAATTGCTGCAGCGGGAAGGGTGGGATTCGAACCCACGGTGGACGTAAACGCCCACAACGGTTTTCGAGACCGCCCCGTTCAACCACTCCGGCACCTTCCCCCAAAACCGACTGCCGATTATAGCATAGGCACGAGATGCGGGCAAACTTTTGGTGTCCATTCCTCGCCATAACCGGCAACTATTCACTTTTCAGATGACCCGATGTAATTTTACGCAGCCGTTTCTCGGTGGTACAGCCACCAATCTGCCAAAAAAAGCACACCGGGGGCGGCAACCAGCAGAAAGTACGGACCGGCTGGAACTCGTCCGCGCAACAGCCAAATGCCAATATAAAATGCCGCCACCGAAATAATGGTCACCAATGCTCCGGGCAGTTCTTTTTTCCACGCCAGCAGCATGCCAACCAACACCCCTACCGGAAAGAAAAGCATTAAAACGGCTTCTGCCGGAGAGGGCAACGCAGCTATGGCGGGGGTAAACATTTCACCGATGAAAATCAGCAGGATGAACGCTATGCTCAGTACACTCCACACGCGAGCCACCCAACATAAAACGGTCTGTCCCTGAAATTTTGCAGTCATCAGTATACCTCCTTTTTTTGATGACAGCGATGCGGGCAGCGATATTTTTCCTATTTAAATTATACCACAAATTGGGTCAAAATGCTCTTTGAGAGGAGATTCGGCAAGATTTTCAATGCAAAAATAAATGCACTCGCCATGAGATTTAATATCGCTCTAATGTTGATTGGGTAAACTATCTGCCACTATCATCGAGAAAACAATCATCTCAAAATTTTACGAAAGAGGTAGCCGTATGAGAATACTATTTTCATCGGGTGCGGCGCTGATGGTTGCCATATTGCTGACCGCGTGCAACGGCGCAACATCAATCCGGCAAGTTCCCACCACCACCCCGATTGCCGCCGTACCTTCCACTCAGCCCCCACCCACCGATACCATCACGCCCCCCACACCCACCACAACCACTGCACCCGCCCCCACAACCACGCCGGCGCCAACACTTTCTCCCACCGACACCCCCGCCCCCACCGCCGAACCAACCACGCCGGCACTTTCACCGGCACAGCAGGCGCTGCTTGCCCGTTATCCGGCAAAAGGCGCCGCGCCACCGGTGGAAAACGAAATTTGGTTGAACACACCGCCACTGGCATGGGAATCGCTGGCGGGAAAGGTGGTCATCGTCGAATTTTGGACGTATGGCTGAATTAACTGCGTGCGCACCATTCCCGCGTTGCGGGAAATTTATCAAACTTATAAAGATGATGATTTTGTGCTTATCGCAGTGCATACGCCCGAATTTTCACAAGAAAAAGATTTGGACAACGTGAAAGATGCCCTCGAGCGGCTGGATGTGCCGTATCCGGTAGCAATAGATAACGATTGGAAAACATGGCGGTCGTACAGCAACCATTACTGGCCCGCACAGTATTTAATTGATAAACAGGGAAATATTCGCGCTGTGCACATTGGCGAGATTCACGTTGGGGATAGCCGTTATACGGAATTGACGGATACCATTGACGCATTGCTGGCAGATGCGGGGTGAACCGATTTTAAGCAAGGGAAATAAAATAATCGTCAACTGCCTGCGCCATTGACAAATGTCCGGCAAGCACCGGCACTTCGTAATGTTTTGTCCACACATACAGCAGCGAACGCGCGCTGCGCAATTCGGCAAGCATAATTTGCGTCAGCGGACCGCCTTCTTCCATAAAGCCGGTCTGCCAAAAATCGTGTTCGGCTTGCTGCAAGTCATACGCCACCCGTTGAATTTCGGCGTGCCATTGATGGTCATCCCAAGTGATGCGCCCGTATGCCGCGCGGGTGTCGCCGTCAAACGGCAACCCCACCGAACCGACATTTACCACCAGTGTATCATCCACCCGGCGCACGAGCGGTCGGTGGGTATGCCCCACACAAAACACGGCGGCAGAGGGCGCAATTTGGGTGCGCAGTGTATCGTCGCTGGTTTCGGGGTAGATGCCGTCACGGTTGCCGCGCATCGAGGCATGCACCACGCGAAGTTCGCTGCCATCGGGCGCAAAAACAGACCGAGCAAAAGGC
>CAYPNZ010000256.1:0-4904 GCA_964411845.1 uncultured Anaerolineaceae bacterium | reverse complement strand
CGGCGAGGCAATCCTGTGGATGGGCATTACCGTGGCGCTCACCGCCATTCCAACTCTGTCGTATGTGCTGTATCTGGTGCGAGTGGGCTATCTCATTGACATCCATATGCCGGAGCGAGATAAACGGCTTAAACCGATTGTGGTGATTGTGGCGTGGCTGGTCATCAGTTTGGGCATTTTAAAATTGATTCACGCCCCTGATGCGATGCTGTTTATGCTGACCGCCGTTATTTTGCAAGTGGTGGTGCTGGGTATCATCACCCCGCTGTGGAAAATTAGTTTTCACAGCGCCACCATAATGGGGGTGGCAACCATTACCGTACTGCTGCGCTCGCCGCTGATGTGGTATGTGATTGTGCTGGTGCCGCTCATCGGTTGGGCGCGGGTACGGCTTAAACGTCACACCGTGATGCAGGTCATCGGCGGATATGCTGCCGGCTTAATTGTGGCAACCATCGCCCTGCACATCATTCGACTGTATGTCTCATTATAGAATATCACCGAGGAAAAATTATGAAAATCGGACTTGTGGGTTTGCCCAACAGCGGCAAAACAACCGTCTTCAACGCCTTAACCCGCGGCGATGCACCGACCACCGCCTACAGCAGCGGCACGCTCGATGTGCATTCGCTGGTGGTGGATGTGCCGGATGACCGCATTGACCGGCTGGTAGAAATGTACCATCCGAAAAAAATTACGCACGCCAAAGTGGCATACGCCGACATCGGCGGTATGCGCAGCGATGTTGAGCGCGGGGTGTCCATCACCGGCGAACCACTGCGGTTGATTTCCACCAACGATGCGTTGATTCACGTGGTGCGGGCGTTTGAAGATGAAAATATCCCCCACCCGCTGAAAACGGTTGACCCCGTGCGCGATATTTCGGTGTTGGATGCGGAATTTCTGCTTTCCGATTTGAGCAAAATTGAAAACCGCCTGCCCAAATTGGAAGCCAACCTGAAGCGCGGCAAACTGCTGCCGTCATTTGAAAGCGACCAAAAAGAACACGCGCTGCTGCTGCGGCTGAAAGAAGCGTTGGAAAACGACATCCCCATCCGCGATTTGGATTTGACGGATGACGAGCAAAAATTGATGCGCGGATTTCAATTTCTCACTGAAAAGCCGATGATGATTCTCATCAATATGGGGGATGACGGCTACCCCGCTGCGGCGAACATTGAATATCCGCACCAAAAATCGGTGGTTTCCACCATCCGCGGGCGGCTGGAAATGGATATTGCCCAATTGGATGAAGATGACGCGGCAATGTTTATGGCAGAATACGGTATCACCGAGTTAAGTTTGAACCGCATCATCCACGAAAGTTACCAACTTTTAAACCGGATGGTCTTTTTTACGGCGGGCGAAAAAGAGGTGCGGGCATGGGAAGCCCCCAAAAATGCCACTGCCGTCACCCTCGCGGGGGTTATCCACAGCGCTTTGGAACGCGGTTTCATCCGCGCGGAAGTGGTCGGTTACGACGATTTGATTGCCGCCGGTTCGGAAACGGCAGCCAAAGCGCACGGCACTTACCGGCTGGAAGGTCGGGACTATATCGTGCAAGACGGGGACGTGCTGGTAATTCGGTTTAATGTGTAATTTTCAGCCGCGTTACCCGGCAAAATTTTTCGTAAATTTTGAAAGATATGGAATCAAAAGTCTGTCCGTGTTAAGTACATGGTCAATCAACCAGTGTCGTAAAAACGAGACGATTTCGCTGTATTGAGCACTGATGTCTTCGTTGCTGTAATCTCGGTTTATTTTATTGCGCAGTGCCACAAGTTGTTCCAAAAGTTCTTTGTGTTCTTGTCTGTGTTTATTGAAATCAGGATAAGATATTCTTTGTTGTATTCGCTCTTCTCTCATAAAATGTTCATAGGCGTAGTCATATAACTGCGACATTGCGCTGAGAAGAATTTCTTTCTCCTCCGGATTCTGCAAAGCCAATTCCACTGTATTCACATAACAAATCAAATAGCGATGGTCAGCATCTATAATATTGTTCCCTACCGACATTGCATCGCGCCAAATTAGTGCCATAGTTACCTCTCCCGTTTTCAATTACATGTTGAAATAGTTAGAGCAATGTTAACACTTTTTTCCGTTTCTTTCAAGTTGGTTGGTTGTTTTGGGTGCGATTCAATTTGGGGGCAGGTTTGAAAAAATTTCGCCATCGGCTCGCGAACACATCGGCTTTGAGCCTGAACTTTAGTTCAAGGTATTAACTTGTCATTGCGAGCCGAAGGCGAAGCAATCCCCGGCGCCGGGGCATGGGAGATTGCTTCGGGCTACGCCCTCGCAATGACGTACCACATACTTCTATACCATTACCCTTTTTTACAACTTCGCCAATCCGCTTAAAGCCAGCCGAATTTTCTCTTCGACCGGCTCGTCTTTTGCCGAATCGGGGAGGTTTTGCAGTGCTGTTTGCGCTTCCACAATGCTGTATCCCAGGGTGGTGAGCGCCGCCAGCACTTCGCCGTCACTATCGCTGATGGCAACTGCCGCCGGGGCAAAAATATCGTCGGCGGTGATTTTACCCTTCAATTGAAACACGATATGTTTTGCTTTTTTGGGTCCGATACCCGGTACCCGGGCAAGAATGGCGGCTTCGTTTTGTGCCACTGCCTGTTTCAGCGATTCCAGTGAGAGGGTGGACAAAATTGCCAGCGCAACTTTGGGTCCAATACCCTGCACTTTCAGCAGTGTGCGAAACAGGTCAAGTTGTTCCGCATCGGGAAAGCCGAAAAGCGTCATTTCCGTTTCGCGGACGTGCAGATGGGTGCGCAAAGAAACGGTTTTGCCGACGGCGGTATCATCCAAAAGCGGCGCGGGCACATTAACCACGTATCCCACGCCGTTTACATCCACCAGCAGAAAATCGTCGCCTTTTTCGATTATTTCACCGCGGATTGAGCCAATCATTTGGGTTTCGGGTTCAAAGTTTCAGGTTTTCACGCATCGCCAATGCCAATTAACTATTCCCCAATTGCCGCCCACCGCGCGGAATGCAGATGGCAAATTGCCACCGCCAGCGCGTCGGCGGCATCATCGGGTTTGGGGATTTCATTCAGATTCAGCAGCAGTTTCACCATTCGCTGAACCTGTTGCTTGTCTGCGCCGCCGTAGCCCACAATTGCCTGTTTAATTTCCAGCGGTTTGTATTCTGCAATGGGTAAATCGGCATTTGCCAGCGCCAGCATTGCCACGCCGCGCCCGTGCCCCACCGATAGTGCGGTGGTGGTGTTGCGGCTGAAAAAGAGCATTTCCACCGCGGCGGTGTCGGGTTGGTATTCGGCAAGAATGGCGGTCAGTTCATCATAAATGGTTTTCAGCCGCTGCGGAAAGGGTGTTTTGGCGGGGGTGGTAATGACGCCGTATGCCACCACCCGCAAATCTTGCTCGCCGAAATCTTGTTCCACCACCCCCCAGCCGGTTATTGCCGTGCCGGGGTCTATGCCGATGGCACGCATTTATGCCGATTCCAACTGTGCCAGCGCCGCATCGGAGATGCTGAGGTTGGAGTACACTTTATCCACATCATCCGACTCTTCGAGCAGGTCAATGATGTTCATAATTGCCAGTGTTTCTTTCACGCCGAGTTCGATTTCGTTTTTGGGGAATTGCCCCAATTCGGCTTCTTCCACTTTAAAGCCCGCTGTTTCCAGTGCGTCGCGCACGGTGTGCAGCGCATCGGGGGCGGTATAAATTTCGATGACATCGTCGCTGATTTCCACATCATCGGCGCCGGCATCCACTGCCGCCATAAAAACTTCATCGGGGTCAACGCCGTCGGCGGGCACGGTGATGTATCCTTTCAAGTCGAACATCCAGCTGACCGCGCCCTGTTCCGCCATGTTGCCGCCATGTTTATTGAATACTTTCCGCACTTCCGACAAGGCGCGGTTGCGGTTATCGGTGGTGCATTTGATGAGCATGGCTACCCCGTGCGGCGCGTAGGCTTCGTAAGTAATTTCTTCCAGTTCGCCGCCTTCCAACTCGCCCGTGCCGCGTTTGATGGCACGTTCAATGTTGTCTTTCGGCATATTGGCGCGGCGCGCTTTTTCAATAGCCAACCGCAAAGCGGGGTTGGCGCCGGGGTCGCCGCCATGCCGCGCCGCCAGCGTTATATCGCGCGCAATTTTGGTGAATATCTTGCCGCGTTTGGCATCTTCTGCGCCTTTCTTTCGTTTGATGGTACTCCACTTGCTGTGTCCGGACATTGCACACTCCCCATTAAAATTAGTTGTCAGTGGTTGGTTGTCAGTTGTCAGTTATTGGTTATCGGTTTTTAGTTGTATTGGCTGCTGACCGCTGACAACCAACGGCTGACAACCGATAACTGACAACCAACAACCACCCGTGTCATTATAAAATTTTCGTTCGATTTTCACAAACTCTACGGTTCCGGCGAAGACGAGCCGTTTTCGGCGTTTTCCATTTCCGCCAACGACCGCGCCACGGCTTCAATGGCGATTTTCTGTTTGCGGTACAAATCGGCTTCGCTGCGCGCCAGCCGCCGAGCAATATCGCGCACTTTCATACCTTGAATGAATTTCAGTTCCAAAATATTATACAGCAACCATTCCGAAGCCGTCATCCGCCGCTCGCCGCTTGGTTTGGTGTTTTCGATGGCGCGTGCCAACACGTGCCGCAATGCTTTTACCGCATCGCCGCCCTGCAAATCGGCGGCGCGCTGCACAACTTCCATTTGCAGCAACGGGCTGTTGGTTAATTTGGGTCCGCCCCAATAGTGGGTCAAGGCATCGCGTACCATCTCGGGGAAATCGGGTTGGTTGACCACATCTTCTTCCGATGGCAACAGGGTATCCACCGGCGAACCGACATATCGCACCGCGCTGCGCACCCGCTGTGCCCGCTCCATTTCCCCGGCGATGTTCCGC
>CAYPNZ010000255.1:0-4911 GCA_964411845.1 uncultured Anaerolineaceae bacterium | reverse complement strand
GAGGGGTTTACACCGGAGGGGGTTCAAACCGCGGCAGCGGTGCAAGTGCAGGCGGATGCGGATTCGCCGCGGCTCATTTCACCGCTGTAAAAGAAAATGAACAGTGAATAGCATCAAACAAAACGCTATTCACTGTTCATTTTTCGCTATTCGCTATTCGTCACTCGCTATTTGGCATAGTCCACCACCCGCGTTTCGCGGATGACGGTTACTTTAATTTGTCCCGGGTACTGTAAATCTTCTTCAACTTGGCGGGCAATATCTTTTGAAAGGGTGAGCGCGGCATAATCGTCCACCTCGTCCGGTTTAACGATGATGCGGATTTCTCGCCCGGCTTGAATGGCGAACGATTCTTTTACCCCTTTGAACGAATTGGCTATATCTTCCAGCGCGCGGATGCGATTGACGTAATTTTCCAAACTTTGGCGGCGAGCGCCCGGACGTGCGCCCGAAATGGCATCGGCGGCTTCCACAATTACCGCTTCGATGCTTTCTTGTTCCACTTCGTGATGGTGGGCGGCAATACAGTTGACCACTTTTGGCGGCACGCCGTATTTTCGCGCCTCTTCCGCGCCGATGAGCGCGTGCGGACCTTCTACTTCATGGTCTATCGCTTTGCCGATGTCGTGCAGCAAGCCGCCCATCCGCGCCACTTTCACGTCCGCGCCCAATTCCGAAGCAATAATGGCGGCAAGATGTGCCGTTTCGATGGCGTGCAACCGCTGGTTTTGCCCGTAACTGGTACGGTATTTCAATCGCCCCAGCAGTTTGATGATGTTGGGGTGCAGCCCGGGCACGTTGGCTTCGTATGCCGCATTTTCCCCGGCTTCTTTGATGGTGTGTTCCATTTCGGTCGAAACTTTTTTCAGCACCTTTTCAATTCTGGCGGGGTGAATGCGACCGTCGTTAATGAGAATTTCCATCGCTTGGCGGGCAACTTCGCGCCGCACCGGGTCGAACGATGTTAAAATGATGGCATCGGGGGTATCGTCAACCACCACTTCCACGCCGGATGCAATTTCAAACGCGCGAATATTTCGCCCCTGCCGCCCGATGATGCGCCCTTTCATGTCGTCGTTGGGCAGGGCGACGGTCGAAACGGTGGTTTCTGCCACTTGGTCAGAGGCGACACGCTGAATTGCCAGCGTGATGATTTCTCGCGCTTTGCGGTCGGCTTCGGCTTTGGCTTCGGCTTCCACTTCGCGCAGCACCCGTGCCATATCTTGCCGGGCATCCAGTTCGACGGCTTTCAGCAGTTCGGCTTTGGCTTCATCGCGGGTCATCCCGGAAACACGTTCCAACTCTTGAACGCGCTGTTTTTCCAAATCTTTCAGTTCGTTCATGCGGCGGTCAATGGAACTTTGCCGTTTGTTGATGTTCTTTTCCCGTTTTTCGATGCTTTCCATCCGCCGGTCGAGCGATTCTTGGCGTTTTTGCAGGCGTTCTTCCTGCTGGGTGATGCGCTGCTGCCGCCGGCGAATTTCTTTTTCGGCTTCATCTTGCAGTCGCAGCCGTTCTTCTTTTGCCTGTACTTCAATTTCTTTGCGGGTAGCCTCTGCTTTTTCGATGATTTCTCTGGCGGTGGCTTCAACAGATTTTATTTTTGAATCAACCAGATATTGCCGGAGAAAATATCCAACAACCGCACCGATTATCAGGCTGGCTACCCCGGTTATCAATATGGGGAGTATATTGCCCATCATGCTAAAATATCCTTCCTTTTCCGTTTTCAGTCATTCTCTTCAGCGATTAAAAATGCTTCAACTTTGGCTATCGTGTCGGAAATCACCTCGTATGAAAAACCGCGGCGAGCCAAAAACGCCGTGATTTTCCGGTGGCGGACGGTGGTGTCCAGCGATTTCCAACGATACAACGCTTTTTGTGCGGCGCGCCATGCCAAATCAAATTCATCAACGGTGGCAATGGCGTGCTCGATGGCGGTTTCGGTAAGCCCTTTTTGCCGCAATTCATACCGCAGGGCGCGCTTGCCCTTTGGTTTGCTGCGGCTGCGGCTTGCCACCCACTGCCGGGCGAAATCGGTATCGTCCAAATAATTTTGTTGATGCAACCGATCTATCACCACCGTGATGATGGGGTCGTCTACCGCCTTTTTTTGCAGATAGCGTTTAATTTCCTGTTCACTCCGTGCCCGAAACGAGAGAAAATGGAGCGATTTTTGATAGGCTTGCTCGATTGCATCCTCATTTTTTAAAGTTGCAATGGCATCATCCGAAAGATACTGCCCTTTTTTTAGGGTTAGCGCGGCATTCAAACCAATGCCAAAAGCAAATTCGTGGTCAATAAAAAGATTTACCCGGTTTTTGTTTTTCTTTTGAATGACCAACGCTGTAATTGTGCCTGCCAAAATGAACCCCACAAAAAAAGCCGTGACGGAAACGCCACAGCCCGGAACATGCAAAAGGGAATAGTTTTTAACTAAACATAATGCCGGTTGACAAGTATGCCAACATCGAAAATTACAGTTAAAACGTGTTTAGTTTGTGTACCATATTTTATCGGGGTAAACCCCCGAATTATCCCGCAAAAAGTCTGTGCTGAGGCTAACCGAATCTACGCAGCAGATTCCGGTTCTGTATTTTTTGGCTGAAGTTGATAAACCTCTCTTATTTTGTTCTCTATTTCTTGCAGCAGTGCCGGGTTTTCAATTAAATAATTTTTGGCGTTTTCACGACCTTGAGCCAGCCGAAGTTCGCCATAGTTGTAAAAAGACCCGCGTTTATCAACAATGCCTGCCTCAACAGCCAAATCCAGCACATCACCGGCGATGGAGATACCTTCATTATACATAATGTCGAATTCCGCCACTTTAAAGGGCGGGGCAACTTTATTCTTTTTAACGGTAACTTTGGTACGATTGCCGATAACTTCTGCGCCCTTTTTGATGGACTGAATGCGCCGAATATCCAATCGCACCGAAGAATAAAACCGCAGTGCCATACCACCGGTGGTGGTTTCCGGGTTGCCGAACACCACGCCGATTTTTTGGCGCAACTGGTTGGTAAAAATTAAAATGGCGTTGCTTTGTTTTACCGCCCCGTTCAGTTTTCGCAGGGCTTGGCTCATCAACCGAGCCTGTAACCCCATATGGCTGTCGCCCATTTCTCCTTCGATTTCCGCACGCGGTACCAAAGCCGCCACAGAATCAACCACCACCACATCAATGGCTTGTGAGCGCACCAATGCTTCGGTGATTTCCAGTGCTTGTTCGCCGGTATCCGGCTGAGAGACGTACAGTTCTTCAATATTTACGCCGCATTTTTGGGCGTAACTCGGGTCGAGCGCGTGTTCCACATCCACAAAAGCCGCCACGCCACCCAATTTTTGCGCTTCGGCGATGACATGTTGGCACAGGGTGGTTTTTCCGGAACTTTCGGGACCGTAAATTTCGATGATGCGACCTTTGGGCAACCCGCCGATACCCAACGCAATATCCAGCGATAGGGCACCGGTGGGAATGGCTTCCACGTTTAATTTGGTGGTTTCGCCCAATTTCATAATGGCGCCATCGCCAAATCGTTTTTTAAGGGTTGCCAGCGTTGCTTCTAATGCCTTTGCTCGACCATTGTTTGCCATTAAACGGCTCCACGCGATTAGTCTATTACAACTATTGTAGTTTACAACAGCATGGAAGAAAACGCAAGCATGTTATGGCAAACAAATTAAATCTCATCAAAAATTGCCCCGTCATCGGCGGCGCTGAGTGTTTTTACTTTCAACTCCGCCGCATCAAGTTGGGCGTTGCAATATTTTGCCAGCGACATGCCTTTTTCGTACAGCGCCAGCGCTTCCGACAGTGGTAAATCGCCGGTTTCTAATTTTTGCAAAATTTCACCCAATTGGGCAAAGGCTTCTTCAAACGACATGGTTTTTTCGGTCATAATCATTCCTGTTTCGGATTTTAGGTTTTTCGCTTTTCGATATGCTTTGTTTGGCGAACTTCCGCATCAAATGCCCCGTCCGATACCAAAATAGAGACGGTATCGCCGGCGGAAACATCATTCACGGCGGTAACAACGGTTTCGCCTTTTTGGACGATGGCATAACCGCGGGCAAGGGTGGCTTTTGGGTTCAGTGTTTCCAGTTGTGCCATGTGTCCGAGCAGTTGCTCGCGGCGCAGGTTGACGGTGTGGTTTACCACCCGGTTGATGGCGGTCAGCAAGTCGTCAATTTGCTGGCGACGGGCATCTATTTGCGTTTGCGGTGACATTCGCGCCAATTGCATTGCCTGTTGCCGCACCGCGGTGCGCCGGTCGGCGATGATTTGGCGAACGGTGGCTTCCATTTGAAAGGCGTATCCCGCCACATAACTTTTCAGTTCCTGCCGGTCGGGGGTTGCCACTTCTGCCGCTGCCGATGGCGTGGGCGCGCGCCGGTCGGCGACAAAATCCACAATGGTGAAATCCGTTTCGTGCCCCACGCCGGTAACCACCGGAATCGGGCTGTTGTATATTGCCCGCGCCACGGCTTCATCGTTGAATGCCCACAAATCTTCGATGGAACCGCCGCCGCGCGCCACGATGATGACATCCGGCGGCGGCGATTGCATCCACAGCCGTTTCAACGCGGCGACAATTTGCGGCGGGGCATCTGCGCCCTGCACGGCGGCGGGCGACAGCGTAACTTCCGCCAGCGGGAAACGGCGGCTCAGCACGTTGAGAATATCGCGCAGGGCGGCGGCTTTTGGCGACGTGACCACCCCGATGCGGCGCGGAAACGGCGGCAAGGGGCGCTTGTGTTCGTCATCGAACAACCCTTCGGCGGTAAGTTGCTGTTTCAACCGCTCGAATTGCACATACAACGCTCCCACGCCCAGCGGCTCAATATCGTTGACGTAAAATTGATACGCCCCCCCCGCTTCATACACCGAAACTCGCCCGTACAGCGCCACCC
>CAYPNZ010000254.1:0-4912 GCA_964411845.1 uncultured Anaerolineaceae bacterium | reverse complement strand
TTCTTGACCGGAACAAGCGTGTTTTTTGCCCATGTCATTCCCGCCTGTGCCCTGCGGGTGCTGTGGTGAAAAATCGACCTTTTTCAGTTCAAGGCATAGGTAATTTGTCATTGCGAGTCCGGCGAAGCAATCGCCGGTTACGGGCAGCGGGGATTGCTTCAACTTTTTCTGCTATTCCGCCGACGGGTTCACCGTGGCGGCAATGGCATCCAAATCGGCGGTATCAGTCTGCCCGTACAGAAAATCGCGCCACACGGCTTGAATGAGCAAGCCCAGCACCACCCCAAACCACATGGTGGCAAAGCGGATGAGCAGGGTTGCCGTCGCCGCCACATTTTCCGATGCACCCGCCAACAGTTGCAACATGCCGGTCAACCCGCCTTCCGTCACACCGAGACCGCCCGGCACGCCGGATGCGCCCCCCGCCACCGAAGCGAATGCCAACATAAAAACCGCCAACAGCCCCAACTGCCCGCCGGCGGGCATCCCCAATCCGCGCAGCACCAGATACAGCGCCACACCTTCGCTGACCCATGCCAGCGTGCCCAGCGTCACAGCGATGAGCAGGTTTTTCAGCCGCAACAATTCGTAGGCGTTATCATACAGTGTGTGCAAATGATGCATGAATTTTGCCACCGGCGGCAATCGTTCGCCAATGCCGAGCAGCCACAGCGCCAGCGGACGAATTTGAATGACCGTGATTGCCACCAGCAATACCGCCCCGATGGTCAACGCGGCAGGAATAAATTGCGGGTATGCCAGCCCCCCTGCCAGCGACAGGATGACCATCGCAATGCCGTCGGTCAACCGTTCCGCCACGGCTACCGGTGCGGTTTCGGCGGGATGAACGTTCGCCAATTTTTTCAGCCACAGCAGCCGCACCAGTTCGCCCGCTTTACCCGGCGTGAGCGAGAATCCGAATCCACCCAGAAAAACGCGCAGGTCTGCCCACCAAGTCAGGTTTTTCACGCCGATTTGGCGCAAATAATAGTGCCATTTGGTAAAACGCAGCAGGTAATTGACGGTGGTCAATCCGATGGCTGCGGGCAACAGTTCCCAGCGAAAGGCACGCAGCAACCGCGCCATTTCGGTGAAATCGGCGTAAATGCCCAGCCCGACCATCACCACCGCGCCAAAAATAATGCCGACAACAAGTTTTTTGCGCAGGTTTTTCATTTCCACAGCGTTATTTTCCACGGGATGAGCATCGGCACACGGCGTTGGTAATCGCGATACACGTCACCGAATTCGCGCACCAGTTTTCGCTCTTCAAATATTGCGCCCACCCACAAATACAGGGTGAACGCGGCATATAACAACGCCTGATTGAGTGTCATCAGCGGGCTTGCCCACAAAAAAACAATACTGAAAAAATAACCGGGGTGACGCACCTGCCGGTACAAACCCACTTCTTTAAACGGCGTGTGTGCCGGAGGCACAACTTCCATCAATTGGCGCAAACCCAAAAAGTGCCAAATATCGGTTTGGATGAAAGGCAATGCCGCCAGCAGCAGCGCCGAAAACTCCACAAACAGCAAAAGCCAACGCCACGGCGGGGGCACAGCATACAATACGCGATTGGGCAGCAACGCCGGCAGCGCCAGCACCGGCAGCAGGGTTATTGCCGCCACCGCATTGAAAAACAAGCGGTACCATCGCCCCAGCGCCCTGCCCAACGATTCTTTGACCCACTCGGCTGCCAACACGCTGTGTACCACCGCATACACCGTCACCGCGCCCCCAATAACCAGCGCATTCCACCCCACAGACGGTTCGGTCGGCACGCTAACTGCCCATCACTTCCCAAACTTCCAGTTTGGCTTTTACCCGGCGGATGATGTCATCGGTAAACTCGGTGGTCATAGTGCTGCCGCCCAAATCGGGGGTGCGCACGCCGTGATGGATGGCTTCAAAAACCGATTCGTAAATGGCGCGCGAAGCGGGCTGCGCTTTTTTGCAGTCCATATAACGCAGCATTGCCGCCCCCGCCAAAATCATCGCCATCGGGTTGGCGATATTCTTTCCCTGCAACGAGGGCGCAGTGCCGTGCGGGGCTTCCGCCATCACGGTGGTCAGGTTCCAATTATCATCGAAAGAGAGCAGCAACGATTCCGCCCCGGCAATCGAACCGAACATCTGCAAAACATAGTCGCTCAAACAGTCACCGTCGCGGTTCAACGCGGGGATGACCATACCGTCGCCGCCGTTGGTCAGCAGCAGCGCGTAAGTGGCGTCAATCAATTGCGGCTCATAGGGTACATCGGGATAGCGTTTTGCCGCGCGGTCCATTTCCTCTTTCAACATCCCTTCATACACCGGGCTGACGGTATATTTGGGACCGCCGAACACTTTCACGCCCATCCGTTTGGCATGCCGAAAGGCAAATTCCGCCACCGCGCGGCAAGTGCGGCGGTCGATGCGTTCGGTGCGGACGGCAATTTCATCCAGCCCCACCCCTTCTCGATGCTCTTCCGCGCCATACGCATCGCCGACCGCCATACGCACCACCGAAATGGGCGCATACGCCCCACCCGTCGGGCGGATGCCGGGAATGCGCCGCCCCGTGCGCACAATCACCGTGCCATTCACTTCATCGCGTAAAATGGCATTGGGGCTGCCCACATCACCCTGCGCCTCCGGGGTGATGGTGGCGGCTTTTAAACCGTAACCGGTTTCGCGCATTCGGGCGGCGGCTTCATATACCACCTTATTTTTCGTTTTGCGGCGATTTTCCAAACTCAAATCGTATCGCTCAAATTGGCATGCCATCCCCGTCACCGACGGGTCGAGCACGCGCAATGCTTCTTCCAACAATTCTTGTCCCGTTTGGTCGCCTTCCAGCACCACAACCACCGGCGGTTTTTTCTCCATAATCGTCTCTCCTGTATATTTTGATTGATTTTCCGGTAGTGGTGTTTTTTGACCGATACACGTGTTTTGTGTCATTTGAAATTCGCCCCCTCCCCCCTTCCCCGGTGGGGAAGGGGGGACACAGGGGGGATGGGGCGAACGCCGGTATCGATTATTTCATGTCATCAGTCAACTTTAACCACCACCGATTTTCTAACCACTGGAAAAAGTGTACCGCCAAGCGGCGCGTTGGTCAATTTGTGCGTGCACCATTTGTTGCATCATTTTCAATTTTGAAGATAATTATATTATGGTGAGTCGTTTACAACAGGAGAGAATCAATGCACGGCGATAAAATAAAAATCCGCGTGGGGAAAACCGAATATTTTGTAACCGGCGGCGATTTCGGCAGTTTGCTGGCAGCAGTAAAAGCACTGCCCAACCGCCGCTATATCGGCGCGCAAAAATTGTGGCTGGTCGAAGGCTCGTTGGAAATGGTGCGCGGGCAAATTGAAAACAGCGGATTTTTGCTGGAAGGGGGTACACCCGTTGCCGACGATGCCCCGCCGCTGCCCGCCACCGACCGCGACAGCATTAAAATTGCCACGGCAACCTTCACCGCCACCGTCACCGGCGCGCCGTTTGCCGACCTGCTCGCCGCCATCAAAGCCCTGCCGGAACGCCGCTTCGACGGGGAAAACAAACGCTGGACGGTCAGCGGCACCATGCTGGAACTGAAAAATTATTTTGAAGGAAAAGGGATGCAATTGGAAAATATCGTTGCCGAAAAAGCCCCGCCGCCGCAACCGGCTGCCCCGGCACTGCCGAATATGCCCGCGCCCCCCGCCCCTCCCGATTTTCCGGCGGATTTTACCCCGCCGCCGGATGATTTCCCCGAAACGGATGCGGTGCTCCCCCCCGCCGATTTTCTGCCACCGGCAGATGTTCCCGCCGCCAAACCCGCCGCTGCCCGCCGCGACCAAATCCGCGTGATTGTGGGCAATCGTCCGCTGGTGATTGTGGGCGGCACGTTTCAAGAAATGCTCGCCGCGGTGAAAGAAATTCCCGGCAGACGCTTCGACGGCGAAACCAAACGATGGCTGCTGCCGGATGACATCGGCTCGGTACAGCAACACCTCACCGGCAAAGGGTTCCGACTGGAAGAAAATTGACGGAAAAACCACTCCCGCTGAACCGAATACTGCACGGCGACACCATCGAAATGCTGAACACCCTGCCGGAAAAATCGGTGGATTTGATTTTTGCCGACCCGCCGTACAACCTGCAATTGCAGGGCGATTTGTGGCGTCCGAATATGACCAAAGTGGATGCGGTGGATGACGACTGGGACAAATTCAGCAGTTTTGAGCAGTATGATGAATTTTCACGCCAATGGCTGACCGCCGCTCGCCGTGTGCTGAAAGATACCGGCACCATTTGGGTCATCGGCTCGTACCACAACATTTATCGCATCGGCGCGATGATGCAAAATTTGGGTTTTTGGTTTTTAAACGATGTGGTGTGGATAAAAACCAATCCGATGCCCAATTTTCGCGGGGTACGGTTTGCCAATGCTCACGAGACACTCATTTGGGCGAGTAAAGCGCAGAGTTCCCGCTATACCTTCAACCATCACGCGATGAAAGCGTTTAATGACGGCAAACAACTGCGCAGCGATTGGGTTTTGCCCATTGTCGGCGGGCGGGAACGGTTGAAGGTGGATGGCAAAAAAGCACACTCCACCCAAAAACCGGAAGCCCTGCTCTATCGGGTGATTATGGCATCGTCCAACCCCGGCGATGTGGTGCTCGACCCGTTTTTCGGCAGCGGCACCACCGGCGCGGTCGCCAAAAAACTGCACCGTCACTGGATTGGCATTGAGCGCGAAACGAAATATATCCGCGTGGCGCAAAAACGTATTGCCGGTGTATCGCCGGAAATGTTCGACGCGGATGTGTTTGATGTGCGGGATAAAAAACGGCTCGCACCGCGTGTACCGTTTGTGCAACTGCTGGAAACCGGCTTGCTCAACCCGGGACAGTCGCTTTTTTTCAAAAAGAAC
>CAYPNZ010000253.1:0-4969 GCA_964411845.1 uncultured Anaerolineaceae bacterium | reverse complement strand
CCGACTGAAAGTCGGCTTATGTTTTTAGCCCCGAAATTTATTTCGGGGCGAGGCTTACGCAATTTCACCCTGAGTAGCCCGACAGGACGTATTGAAAGGTGAAAGGTGAAAGGTGAAAACTGAAAACCGAAACACAAATTTGACATAGAACGACTGTTCGTGGTAGAATGTATGTGCTAACCGTATATTAGCCTTCGGCAAACAGCGAAAAGGAGTGGCTATGGCTTTATCAGCGCGTCAAGAAAAGATATTGGAGTGCATACAATTTTACCTTGAACGATTTGGATACCCGCCGACCATCCGGGAAATCGGTCAATACACCGATATTTCATCCACCTCGGTGGTCAATTACAACTTGAATGTTTTGCAGCGAGACGGATATATTGCCCGTGATAAAACGGTGTCGCGCGGAATTCGGCTGGTGGAACACTCGCCGCAACGTCCATCGTCATTGCGAACCATCACCGTCCCGCTATTGGGGCACATCGCCGCCGGGCAGCCGATTGATGTGCCCGAAGGGGCGTACACTTCCGAAGATGTCATCGAAGTGCCGCGTGATTTGGTTCCCGATGAAAAAGTATTTGCGCTGAAAGTGAAGGGAACTTCGATGATTGATGCGCTTATTAACGATGGCGACACCGTTATTTTCAAGCCGGCAGTGGAGGCGCACAACGGCGAAATGGTTGCCGTGTGGCTGACCGACCGCGATGAAACCACTCTGAAACGTTTTTACAACGAAGGCAGCCGCATCCGGTTGCAGCCGGAAAATTCTACCATGCAGCCGATATATGTTGACCCTGCCGTGGTTCAAATTCAGGGGAAAGTGGTGGCGGTGGTACGTACCGTTCATTAGGTTTTGTTGATGTTTGTAACGGTTCAGCCCGTCATAGCGAAACCCGTTAGGGTTGAAGCAATCTCTGCTATCTCAAACGGAGATTGCTTCGCTACGCTCGCAATGACAAATTACCCATGTCTTGAATTGAAGTTTATGCTCAAAAATCAAGCCGACTTTCAGTCGGCTTATGTTTTTAGCCCCGAAATTTATTTCGGGGCGGGCTTTAAAAAGGGAGGCGAGTTTGCTCGTCTCCTTTTTGTTTGAAGGAAATTTCGGAAGAGAATTTGACATCCCCCTTTTTAAACGTACAATTTAGGCAAGACTAAATCAAATGAATCAAGATTTTGGAATGTGGTATGGAAAATGAAGGTTTAAGATACATTACAATATTTTTGGGCGGAGCAGGGGCGGCAATGCTTCTGTTTTTGCTGTGGCGCATACTCTTTCGCCGCTGGCAAGAGAAAAAAGCATTGTCGCACCGCGCGTTAATTGAAGATACACTGAAACATTTTTACCATTGCGAAACCCGACAGGAAACCCCCTTACCGCAAAGTGTTGCCGGCGTGCTCGGTACATCGGTGGCAGAAGCAACCGATGTGCTCACCGAGATGCAACAGCATAAATTGGTGGCAAATACGGATAACCGCTGGCAGTTAACGGAAAGCGGGCGCAATTACGCGCTGCAAATTGTTCGCGCCCACCGTTTGTGGGAACGATATTTGGCGGAAAAAACCGGTTACCCCGAAAGCGAATGGCACGCTCAATCCGATAAATGGGAGCACCATCTATCGCAGGAAGATACCGAAGCACTGGCAAGCCGGTTGGGGCATCCGCGTTACGACCCGCACGGCGACCCCATCCCCACCGCCGACGGCACGCTGGCGGCACCGGAACATTTTTCGCTGGCGGTGTTTCCCGTTGGACAACCGGCAAAAGTGGTGCATTTGGAAGATGAACCCGATGCCATTTACGAGCAACTGGTGGGCAAAGGGATTCATTTGGGAACTGTGCTGCGAGTGCTGGAACGCACTGCCGACGGGGTGTCGGTGTGGCTGCCCACCGGCAACATCCGGCTTAACTCGGCGCAGATGGCAAATGTTTCGGTTGTGCCCGTTGCCGAAGATGACGTGACCATCCCCGAACCGACTGTTCCCCTTTCTGCGCTGAAACCGGGCGAGCAGGGGCGAGTGGTCAACATTTCTCCGGCATGCAAAGGCGCAGAGCGGCGGCGAATGATGGATTTGGGCATTGTTCCGGGCACTATCATCAAAGTGGAAATGGTTAGCCCCAGTGGTGACCCGACCGCGTATTTGATTCGTGGCGCACTCATTGCCCTGCGGCGCGAACAAGCCGCGCTGATAAATGTCAGCCGCAATGTGCAGCCGGCGCAAAAACCATCATCCCCGGCAGAGGTAACGGTATGAGCAAACAAACATCCCCGCAAAAACGCAACATCGCTGCGCCGTGCGAAACATGTCCGGCGCACAACATCGGCAATTTGAAAAAACTCGGCATCAATATGGATGACTGGGATTATGTGGTAGCGCTTGCCGGAAATCCGAACACCGGCAAGAGTACCATCTTCAACAGCATCACCGGTTTGCACCAACACACCGGCAATTGGCCCGGCAAAACGGTTGTTCGCGCCGAAGGCGGGTTGGAATATGGCGGCAAACGGTACAAAATTGTTGATTTGCCCGGCACATATTCGCTGCTGTCTACCAGTTTGGATGAAGAGGTTGCCCGTGATTTTATTTTATTCGGACAGCCGGACGTGACGGTTATTGTTACCGATGCCACCCGGTTGGAACGAAACCTGAATTTGGTGCTGCAAGTGCTGGAAATTACCAATCGGGCGGTGGTGGCGCTGAATCTGATGGATGAAGCGCGGCGACACAATTTAACGGTGGATGAACGGCGGCTGGCGCGCGATTTGGGCGTGCCGGTGGTGCCGACCGCGGCGCGTTCCGGCGAAGGCATACCCGATTTGCTGCAAGCCATTCACGAAGTTGCCACCGGGAAAGTGGTGGGCAGACCGCATCGCATCCAAAGCGAATCGCCCGCGCTGAAACGGGCTGTCGCCGAACTGGTAGCGGAAATTGAAAAAGCATTTCCGGGTTTGCCGAATGCCCGCTGGGTGGCATTGCGGCTGCTCGACGGCGACCAACGCATCATCGAAGCCGTAAAACGGGGCGAACTCGGCGATTTGAACCGCGGCACATCCCGGCAGGCGACGGTCATCGATTTGCAGCCGGAGGTGGCATTGTGACCCAGCCCAACCAAGCCCAAATAGAATCTATCCTGTCCACCGCCGAACGACTGCGCTGGGAAATCGGCGGCGATTTTCACGACCATCTCATCGAAGCCATTTATACCGATGCCGCCCGTATTGCCGACCGCGCCGTATCGTATCCCGAAAAACCGCCCCGTTTCGACCTTGACCGGACAATTGACCGGCTGGTTACCAGCCGGGTATGGGGTTTTCCGCTGATGTTGCTGCTGTTGACCGTGGTTTTTTGGTTGACCATCTCCGGGGCAAACTATCCATCGCAATTTTTGGCGTGGCTGTTGATAGACAATGGTCATCCGCTGCTGAAATCGTTGGCGGCGGGCATCGGGTTGCCGTGGTGGCTCAGCGGGCTATTGATAGACGGGGTGTATTTGGCAACAGTATGGGTTGTCAGCGTGATGCTGCCGCCAATGGCGATTTTCTTTCCGCTGTTTACCCTGTTGGAAGATTTTGGCTATTTGCCGCGGGTGGCGTTCAATTTGGACAATGTTTTCAAAAAAGTGGGCGCACACGGCAAACAGGCGCTCAGTATGTCAATGGGATTTGGCTGCAATGCGGCGGGGGTTATTGCCACCCGCATCATTGACAGCCCCCGCGAGCGGTTGATTGCCATTATTACCAATAATTTTTCGCTGTGCAACGGGCGCTGGCCCACCCAAATTCTCATCGCCACTATTTTTATCGGGGGGCTGGTTGCGGCGCACTGGGCGGGGTTAATTTCTGCGCTGGCAGTGGTGGGTATCGCCTTGTTGGGAGTATTTTCCAGTTTTGTGGTGTCGTGGGGGTTATCGCGGTCTATCCTTAAAGGCGAAGTTTCCACATTCAGTTTGGAACTGCCGCCGTACCGTCCGCCCCGCATTTGGCAAACCATCTACACGTCGGTTATTGACCGCACGCTGATTGTGCTGTGGCGCGCGGTGGTATTTGCCGCACCGGCAGGCGCGGTTATCTGGCTTATCAGCAATATCACCATTGGCGGCGCATCCATCGCGGAATATCTCATCGGCTGGCTAAACCCGCTGGGGGTGTTGGTGGGGTTGAACGGCATCATTCTGTTGGCGTATGTGGTCGCCATTCCCGCCAACGAAATTGTTATCCCCACCGTGTTGATGCTCACCACGCTGGTGTTGGGCAGTGGCGGAGCGGGCAAGGGCGTGCTTTTTGAAACCCAATCGCTGGGCGATACGGCGCAACTTTTGCAAGCCGGCGGCTGGACGCTGCTCACGGCGGTGAATATGATGTTGTTCAGTTTAATGCACAATCCGTGCAGCACCACCATTTACACCATCTACAAAGAAACGGGTAGTTTAAAATGGACAACGATTGCCACTTTGCTGCCGGTAGCCATGGGGTTTGCCGTGACATTTTTTGTCGCGGTAATTTGGCGTCTTTTTGTTTGAAATATCTGCCGTAATTTGACAGTCAATCTTGCCGAAACTATACTAAACACCTGCCCGAACCGTTTGGCGGGTGTTTTTATTTGGGAGAATTTCGCGTGAAAATAGCCGTAATCGCCGATATACATGCAAACATAGTCGCTTTGCAGGCAGTGGTGGCAGATATAGAAACATGGGGCGCCGACAAAATTGTGGTTGCCGGAGACATCGTCAATCGCGGACCGCGCCCGCAAGAATGCTTTGATTATGTTCAAACCAAAACGGAAACGGATGGTTGGCTGGCGCTTGCGGGCAACCACGAAGAATTTGTGGCGAAACTTGCCCGGCAGTTGCAAAACGCGCACGATGCGCCCATCAATCCCCGCCAATACGATTTTTTGCGCCCGGTATATTGGACGGCAAAAAAATTACTGCCGGCGTTAGCGAAAATGGATACCCTGCCTTTTG
>CAYPNZ010000252.1:0-5004 GCA_964411845.1 uncultured Anaerolineaceae bacterium | reverse complement strand
GCGCGTTTCTTCTGTTTGCCGCGCGGCAGACCCCTGCGCTACCAGCACCACATCCCCTTCACCGGCATCTACCGTGTCCACGGCAACCATTGGCGTGCCGACAGGTTTGCCGGAAACGTCGGTTTCCTGCACAATCAGCAGTTTTCTGCCGGTGAGGGTGTGGTACTTCATTGTGGAAACCACCAGCCCGATTACACGTGCAATGAGCATCTGTTTGTGCCTTTCATCATAGCACTGTTGGGCTATCTTTTCAAGTTTATGCCAGTTCTTCTTCCGCCAATTCAATCAGCGCGAATTCTTCTTCCGGCGCTTCGGCAACCAGATGATGGCGGGCATACACGCCGAAGTAAATCAACCCCAGCGCGTAGAAAATCGCCACGCCAACCACGCCCGGACGGTAATCGGGAATGGCAAATGCGGCGAAGATGGAAATCAGCGCCAAAATCAGGGTGACCCACGCAAAGAAGTTGCCGCCGGGGCTGACGTACGGGCGGTCGATATTCTTTTTCTTGATGATGATATAACTAAGCATCATCATTACATACGAAATTGCCGCGCCGAAAACCGCCATATTCAGCAGCACCGCGCCGACGGTATCGGAGAATTGGTCAATGAGAATTGCCGCCAAGTAACCGATGATTGCGCCGCCAATGAGCGCCACGTGCGGGGTATGGCGGGTTTTATGGGTGATTGACCAGAAGCGGGGGAAGTATCCGGCGCGAGACAGGGCGAAAATTTGCCGTCCGTAAGCGTAAATGATGGAGTGGAAACTGGCAATTAAGCCGGTCAACCCAATCAAAATTAAAATGACGGTCATTGCCTGCCCGCTGCCGAAGATGGCGACAAAACCATCTGCTAGCGGTGCACCCGAAACACCGATTGCCGCCGCACCGCACGCGCCGTCGGCGTTGCAGAAATCAATGCCGGAGTTGAGTATCAATGTGAAGACCGACATAACCAGCAGGGCTACAATTGCCGAAATCATTGCTTTGGGCATATCGCGGTTTACGTCTTCGGTTTCTTCTGCCGCCAGTGGTAGTTCTTCAATTGCCAGATAGAACCAAATGGCGAACGGTATGGCGCCGAAAACGCCGTACCATCCTTTGGGCAGCCATGTCATAGAATTTCCCGCAGTGGCTTCTACTGTGAACAGATTCGCCCACGCCCAGTGTCCGCTGAAAATTGCCGCCAAATAGTAGATAATAAGAATCAGGGTGGCGATAATGGTAACCACCAGCGAAACTTTCAGGGTAAGTTCCACGCCGTAAACATTGATGGCAACAAACACGGCGTAGGCAATTAACCACCACGCCCATAGCGGCACAACGGGCCAAATTTCGTGCAAGTAGCCGCCAATGCCAACCACAATCACGGCGGGGGTAACAACATACTCAATAACCACTGCCAAGCCGGTAATGTATCCGCCCCACGGACCCATCGCCGTGCGGGCAAAGGAATAGGGTCCCCCGGCGTGCGGCAAAATGGTCGAAAGTTCCGCCAGGCTGTACATCATAAACAGATACATTATCGCCATAAAAACGGTGGCAATGGTTAAGCCCCAAAAACCGCCGGCATCCAAGCCGAAGTTCCAGCCGAAGTAGTCGCCGGAGATAACGGCTCCCACGCCGAGCCCCCACAGCAACACCCAACCGGCTTTCTTTTTGAGCGAGCGCTCTTCAAGATAAGTTTCGTCTACGTGTTCGTACTCAACACTTCCTTGTTGGGTTACATCTGGTTTTTTGTTTGACATCTTCGTCCTCCCGTAATGTTACAGAAACCAATAAAATAGACCTTGCGCCGTCTGGCAACCGGCGCAAAGAAAACCCAAACACAAAAGCCCGTAATCGGTGTTACGTTACGGGTAAAGGAGTTTAAGTAGAAAAACGATGCCAAATAAACATACGGATACTCTTAAGATACTTCTATGGGCGGCATCAAACAACCAAGTCGTCGTTAAGTTGATCTTATATTGTCTATAACTATTTCCAATGAGTTGCCCAATTATAGCACGGGCATTTGTCTGTGTCAAAAACTTTTTTTTGCTGTTTTTGCCTGCCTTGCCGGACTGTGGATAATACTACTTGGCAGAGAACCGAAGGGAGAAACAATGCCGGATTCACAATTGATAGCCAATGTTCATACCGGAAAACGGGTGCCGCCGTGGTGGATAGCGTTACCGGTGGCGGCGCTGATACTTTTGCTGGCTTCGCTGGGCGGGATTGTCGGCGCGTTTTTTAATTTGGCGCGGCATATCGGGTTGGCAAATTTGCCGCACATCCCGCCCGCTGAAATACAATCGCAGGTGTATCCGCAATCGGCGGCAGAGCAGGCAGTGTGGTTGGTCACGTCGTTCATCGGGGTGTATGTTTTGCTGTGGCTGTGGGTGCGATTGGTGGAAAAACGTCCGTTCCGCACGCTGGGCTTTTCCGGCGACCGGAAAGCGGCAAAATACGGATACGGTTTTTTGGTTGGCGGGGGAATGTTTGCGCTGGCGGCGGGTGTGCCGTGGGCGATGGGGTTTTACCGGCTGAACGCTGTGCCGCCGGCGGTGTTCGGGTCGCTGCTGGTGCTGGGCGGTTGGTTGGTGCAGGGGTCGGCGGAGGAATTGCTTTTTCGGGGATGGTTGCTGCCGGTGCTGTCGGCGCGATACGGTGTGGCGGTGGGCGTGCCACTGTCGGCGGTGTTATTTGCGCTGGCGCACAGTTTGAATCCCCATTTAAATGTGCTGGCAATATTAAATTTGGCGTTGTTTGGCGTGTTTGCCGGGCTATACGCCCTGCGTGACGGCTCTATTTGGGGGGTGGCGGGTATACACGCCGCGTGGAATTGGATGCAGGGAAACGTGTTGGGTATTCCGGTTAGCGGTATGATGCCTGTGGGGGGCAGTTGGCTTTCGCTGGCAGAAACGGGACCCGATTGGCTGACCGGCGGGGCATTCGGGGCGGAAGGCGGACTGGCGGTATCGCTGGTGTTGGCGGTGGGCATCGGACTGCTGTTGAAAAAACGGGGAATGTCTCGGTAATTTTAAGACATTCCCCGTTTTTTGTTTTTTTATCGCCGAAGTGCGGGCTATTCTGCTTCTTCTTCTGTCGCTTCTGTTTCTACTTCTTCTTCGACAATACCTTCCAAACCTTCTGCCGGCATTGCTTCGGCTTCGGCAGTGGTGCGCGGGGCTTGAATGCTGACCAGCAGCGAATCGGGGCTTGACAGCACGGTGATGTTGTCCGGCAAGTTGAGGTCTTCCACGTGGATGGAATCGCCGAAAGTAGCCAGTTCGCTGATGTCCACTTCGATGGTTTCGGGCAGGTCGCCGGGCAGGGCTTCGATTTCCAGTTCATTGATGCCGGTTACCACCACGCCGCCTTCTTTTTCGGCGGGGGCTTCGCCAACCAAATGGATGGGCACGGAAACCACCACAGTTTCAGCCATATTGACCGCGTAAAAATCAACGTGCAAAATATCTTGGCTGATGGGGTCGTATTGAATGTCGCGGGCAAGGGTGTTCACCGCTTTTTTGCGCCCCAATTTAATGCCGATGAGATTGGTATTGCCGGCTTGGTGCAGCACGCGGCGCAAGGTTTTGCTGTCAACCTGAATGGAAAGATTTTCCATCCCTTGTCCGTAAACTTCGGCGGGGGTTATGCCCGCCCGACGCAGGGTTTTTACTTTCTTCCCGGTAACGTTACGTAATTCCGCTTTTAACTCAAATGCCATTGTGTTTCTCCTTCAAAAAATCTCGTCACGTTAAGCCGGGATGAGATTCCCGCTCAACATAAATCGTTCGTTTTTCAGACGCAAAAGTATAATCAATTGTGCCGTAATCGGCAAACTGTTGAGGGCATAATGGCGTTACGCCGCCGCGCGCACATAAATGGGGTTGCTGAATATCCAGCCGCGCCATTTTGTTTTGTGGACTTTATAGCATTCCACCCGATATACGCCCGGTTTGGAAACGATAAATTGCAGCGATTGCCCCCGTTCGGTGGCGACAATTTCGCCGTCTCTCAATAATCGAATTTCGGCGCGGGCGGGCACGGTGATATTCAGGGTAATCATATTCAATTTCCCCAGCGTGATTTCATCGCCCTGACCGGCGACGGCGGTGGCGGTATCGCTGAAAATCATTTGGTCATCGGCGTTTTGTGCGGTGAAAGAAAAGCCGGTTGTGTCGCCGATGAGGTCGTATGCCACAAAACAGTGTCCTGCCCGCAGGGTGTCCATCACTTGTTTTTTAGCGGTTGGTACATCGCGCGATAGCGGTTCATCCGGCAGCAAATGGGTTCGCACGGCGCTGAAAAGGTAGCGGTACGGAAAAACTTCGCGGGTGATGGGTCCCATACTGTATGTTTGCGCGTGGGCATCTGCGCCGCCGATGGCGACGATTTTCTGTCCGGCGCGGGTCAATTCGTCCCATTTTGCCAGTGTTTCGGGAAATGGCGCGGTGATGAATCGGTCGGGGGAAAAGGCGGCGTAGGCGGCGCGGGGTTTACCGGTTAAAAACGATTTGAATTCGGACATATAATTCCAAATTTCCAACCCGGTGTAACCCTGCACCCCCCAGTGTTTCCACGGAATTTTGCCTTCGCCGAACAGCGGGGCGGCGCGTTCAAACGGGTGAGCGATGAACCCCGCGCCGCCGAGTTGGTTCACTTTGTCAATGAGCGCTTGCGGGTCGGCGGCATAATCGTTTAAATCGCGGTCAACGCCCAGTGCCAAAAAGTGGCTGTGTTCGGGATGCTGCCGGGTGTCGTTTACTTCAATGCCCATCAACGCCAGTAAATTATCGTGCCAGCCTTCTTTATTCGGCACGAAAATATTGTGGTCGGTAAAAACCATTACGTGCAGACCGGCTTCTTGCCCGGCGCGAATCACTTCGCTGTGGGTGCCGGTGCCATCGGAATAGACGGTATGTTGGTGAAAATTAGCGATGTATTCGTGGGTCATCTTTTTTCTGTTGTTTGTCCTTTGCGAAATTGATTTGTGCGTGAAACGTAAAACGTATTG
>CAYPNZ010000251.1:0-5059 GCA_964411845.1 uncultured Anaerolineaceae bacterium | reverse complement strand
GGCTGGAAACCGTTCCCGATGCGGATGCCGCTATCGCCCGCCTGCGCGACCCGTCTTTTGACCCCGCCGCCGCCATCGTGCGGGTGGATGCCGGTCGCACGGGCAGCGAAACATCGGGCAGCCCCCAACCGTCCGACCGGGTGGAAATTGTACGGTATGAACCGGAAACCGTCGTCATCCACACCGAACTGGCATCGCCGGGCTGGGTGCTGCTCACCGATACCGATTACCCCGGCTGGGCAGCCGAGATTGACGGCACTCCCGCGCCCATCATCCCCGCCGATATTCAATTCCGCGCCGTGGCGGTTCCCGCCGGCAGTCACACCCTCACTTTTCGTTTTCAGCCGCGTTCGGTGCGGTGGGGCGTGTGGCTTTCGGCGCTGGGATTGCTGGCTATGGCAGCCCTGTTTATGGGAAAACGCCAAGAGAATTGACGGTAATCCCGATAACACGTATAATCAAAGCAAATGTTATGTACGAAACTCTAACTTCCTTTCAACGAAAGGTTTATTTGCGTGCCACTTGAAACCCAGCGGCTACAAAATTTAAATGCAAGCGATGCCGCCAACGAGCAGATTTTGCCCAAAGGGGCTATTCTGCAAAACCGCTATGAAATTATGCGGATTTTGGGACTGGGCGGTATGGGGTCGGTGTATCTTGCCCGCGATTTGAACTTTACCAAAGTGGAACGATTGTGTGCCATTAAAGAAATGATCAGCACCACCCCCGACCCCGCCGTGCGCAAAATGGCGCTCAGCAACTTTGAGCGAGAAGCCAATACCCTTGCCAGCATCAACCATCCGGCAATCGTAAAAATTTACGATTATTTCAGCGAAGGTATTCGCAGCTATTTGGTGATGGAATATGTCGAGGGGCAAAATTTAGAGCAAATCATCAACGATTTGGATACCCATGCTTTTTTGGACGAAGCCCGCGTGTTGCGCTGGGGTATTCAAATTTGCGACATTCTAACCTTCCTGCACGAACACAAAACCCCCATTGTCTATCGTGATTTAAAACCCCCCAACCTGATTCTGCGCGCCGGCAGCAACCCGGAACAATTGGTACTGATTGATTTTGGTATTGCCAAAGCGTTTCAAGAAGGGCAAAAAGGCACCATGATGGGCACGGAAGGATATTCGCCGCCGGAGCAGTATCGCGGCATTGCCAGCCCGCAGGGTGACGTGTATGCGCTCGGCGCAACATTACACCACATTTTAACCAAACGCGACCCGAAATTGGAACCGCCGTTCACTTTCCACGAAGCGCCACTGCACCAATTTAACCCCGCTATTTCCGAACAAACCGAACATGTGGTGATGAAGGCGCTAAATTACGAAATGAAAGAGCGTTACACCAGTGCGGCACAAATGAAAGCGGCACTGCAACACGCCCTGAAAGCGCTCACCGCCTCAAAAGGAACTTCCCCCACCGACGGCACATCGCCGACGCGCCCGGCATCGCAAGCCCCCACCGTTACCTTCGGACAAAATGTCAGCCCCGGTGCCGCCACCGCGGTTATCAACAAACAAGCCGCACCGCCCGTTCAGGAAATCCCAAATATCAACACCGGGCAAGGGGGGGTTATTGCTATTTGGGCATTCAAAGCCGAAGATGAAATTCGTTCATCGCCAACTTTGGGCGACGGTTTGGTATATATCGGGGCATACGATAACAATGTTTACGCCCTCGATGCCAAAAACGGTTCATTTGTGTGGAAATACGCCACGGATGGCGGCATCGCTTCAACCCCGTTCTTTTACAAAGACCGCGTTATATTCGGTTCGGAAGACCGTTTAATTTACGCTGTCACCAGCCACCGCGGCAAAATTTTGTGGACGTGCCCCACCGAAGGCAAAGTGCGCTCGTCGGTGCGGGTAGATTTTGAGCACGCCTTTGTCGGTTCCGACGACAGCCGGTTGTATGCCGTCAACGCCCAAAGCGGACGGGTTATCTGGCGGTTTGAAGCGGCGGGACCCATTCGGTCTACCCCTGTCATTGACAGCGAAATTGTGTATGTCGGCAGTGATGACGGGCATTTATATGCTGTCAATATGCAAACCGGCAAAATGAAATGGAAGTTTCGCACCAACCGCGGCATTATTTCCAGCCCAACCATTTATGAAGATTTGATTCTGTTCGGTTCGCAAGACTGGACATTTTACGGATTGAACAAAGTTTCGGGGTGGTCAATTTGGCGCACCCGCACCAATCAAGCCATCATTTCCAGCCCAACCGTCAAAGACGGCATTGTGTATTTCGGCTCGGTAGACGGCAATTTATATGCGCTGGATGCCACCAGCGGGCGTACCGTTTGGAAATTTCGGGCAGGCTCGCACATTGTTTCGCGCCCGGCGGTTTCTGACAACGCCATATTTTTCGGCACCAATAACGGCGAAGTCATCAGCCTGCACCTGAAAAGCGGCAAAGAACGCTGGCGATTTCAAACCAGCGGACCGGTACCGTCCTCACCCGTTTTAGGGGACGGAATTGTTTATATCGGTTCCACCGACCATAACTTATATGCGCTACCCGCATAGATTGAAACGAGATTTATGAACTTTTGGCAAAAATTATTTTCAACCGGTAAACCGCAAATCACCGATACCATCGTGCCCCAAACGCGGGCAGCCGCGCAGTCACAACCCGCGGTATGGCAAGGCATCGGGTTTATCACCGGCAAAAAAACCGACATCGGTCGGCAGCGAGAACAAAACCAAGATTCAATTTATACGTTTGAATCGTATCTGGAATCGAGCGTCGGGCAAGACCCGTTCGGCATTTTTGTGGTTGCCGACGGGATGGGCGGCTATCAAAAAGGCGATATTGCCAGCAATTTGGCGGCACGCACCGCCGCCGAATATATGATTCGGCACATCTACCTGCCCTACCTGTCGAAAGAACAATCGGCGGCACAAATACCCCTAACCGAAGCCCTGCAAAACGCCGTTCATTTGGCAAACGATGCCGTGGTGCAACAAACGCCCGAAGGCGGCACAACCTTAACGATGGCAGTGGTTATGGGGCGGCAAGCCTATTTGGCGCACGTCGGCGACAGCCGCGCCTACCTGTATCATCGGGGCAAATTGCAGCAAATTACGCAAGACCACTCGCTGGTGGCACGATTGGTTGAATTGGGACAAGCCACCGCCGAAGAAGCGCAATCGCATCCGCAGCGAAACGTGCTGTATCGCGCCGTGGGGCAAACCGATGCGCTGGAAGTGGAAACTTACCTGCAACCCATCCCGGCTAACGGCTACCTGCTGCTGTGCAGCGACGGGTTGTGGGGGATGATAACCGATGACGAAATGACACACATTTTAAACGAGGCAACATCGCCCCAAAGTGCCGCCGATGCACTGATAGACGCGGCAAACGCCAACGGTGGCGATGATAATATTAGTGTAATTTTAGCCGGTATTGGATAAGCACCCATAGCATACCGAAAGGCTGCTTATGAACACAAGTCCTTTAACTCCCCAACGCTCAAGTGGCAAGCATTCATCGCCATTGAGCATGCAACCGATTTTAAGCCATTCAACCATCAAAGCCACCCCCGCCGAGCAGGCATGTTACGTTATGCTGGAAATTTCGCCATCGAAAGACCTGCCCACCAGCCGTTTGCCGCTTAACCTGTGTTTGGTGCTGGATAAAAGCACCTCAATGCAGGGTATCCGGTTGCAACAAGTCAAAGAAGCCACCCGCCAGATTATCGACTATCTGGAACCGGAAGACACACTCAGTTTGGTGGTTTTCAGCGATAAAGCCGAAGTGCTGCTACCCGGTCAGAAAAACGTTGACAAAGCCTTGGCAAAATCGGTTGCCAGCACCATCCAACCGAGCGGCGGCACAGAAATGCTGCAAGGGCTGCTTGCCGGCTTGCAAGAAATTCAAGCCAACCGCAGCGAAATGTCGGTAAACCACATCATCCTGCTCACCGACGGACGCACCTATGGCGATGACGAAGAATGCCTAAAACAAGCCGAATGGGCGGGCTTAAACCAAATCAGCCTCAGCACCATGGGCATCGGCGCAGACTGGAACGAAGACCTGCTGGAAAAAATGGCTGATGTTTCCGGCGGCTCCAGCACCTACATTGATACCCCCCGCCGCATTGTAGAAAGTTTCAAAGCCACCGTGCGCGAATTGAGCACCATCGTCGCCCGCGATGTGTCACTGGCGATAGACCTGGCAGACAACGTAACCCTGCACGAAGCCTTTCAAATTGCACCACACATCCGCCGGTTGGATGTCAACGATGACCACTTGCTGGCATTGGGTCCTCTGGGAACCAACAACCGCAAAATAATTATTTTGGAATTGCGCATTACCAACGCCCAACCGGATAAACAGCCGCTGATGCGGCTTAATGTAATGGGTGATGTACCCACACAACTGAGCCAACAAACCGAAAACTGGACTGACATCACCGTAAATGTCAGTAACGATACCGATACCGATGTGGTCATTCCGCCGGTTATCATCACCGCGCTGGGCAAACTTGCCATCTACAAAATGCAAGAAAAAGCCATGCGCGATATGGCTGCCGGTAATATCATCGCCGCCACCCAACGGTTGGAAACAATGGCAACCCGCTTGCTCAATCTCGGCGAAACGGAACTGGCGCGCGCCGCCCTGCTGGAAGCAGGCAGACTGGCACGCACCGGCAGTCTATCGTCAGAAGGGCGCAAAAAAATCCGTTACGGAACCCGTAGTTTGTCTATACTACCGAAGGAACTATAAGCATGATAAAATGTCCATTTTGCCAAACCCCACATGTGGACGGCACGCTCTTTTGCAGCGAATGCGGCACATACCTGCTTGATGACGACCAGCGCGGCACAGACCCGCTGGGAACCAGCGAAATCGGCTGGGTGGGTGACGCTGCCGAAGACCCCGAATCCGGCGGCGATTACCGCGGCACCGGACCACTGGCAATCCGCCTCACCATCGGCGAACACCGGCGCGTGGTTGAAATTCCACTGAACAAAGCCATCCATCTCGGACGGCTTGACCCGGCATCGGACGTATTCCCCGAAATTGATTTAACCAACGACGG
>CAYPNZ010000250.1:0-5082 GCA_964411845.1 uncultured Anaerolineaceae bacterium | reverse complement strand
CTCACCGTGGCGCTGGTCGGGTTGCTTGCCACCGATTATGTCCGCCGGAAAGTTCAATTTCCCGGCGAATTTTACGCGCTGATGCTGCTTGCCGGATTGTCGCTGATGCTGGTTGCCAGTTCCACCAATTTGGTGATGATTTTTCTCGCGTTTGAATTCCTGTCCATTACCAGTTATCTGTTGACCGGCTATATGCGCGACAACGATTTTTCTGTGGAAGCCGCGCTGAAATATTTTCTATACGGTTCGGTTGCCAGCGCCGTGATGCTTTTCGGTTTTTCGCTTATTTACGGCGCAACCGGCTCGCTTGATTTGCGCGGTATTGCCGAAGCGCTGGTTATTGCCGACCCGTCCATTACCCACGTGCTGGTTATTCCGGCGCTGGCACTGATTATTGTGGGGCTGGGCTTTAAAATTGCGTTGGTTCCCTTCCACCAATGGTCGCCGGAAGCGTATCAAGGCGCACCCACCCCCGTTACCGCTTTTCTTTCCGTGGGACCGAAAGCCTCCGGTTTTGCGCTGATGGTGCGGGTGCTGACCATTGCTTTTCCGGCATTTGCCACCGTTGCCAGCACCAACTGGGTGCTCTTGCTGACGGGCATTGCCATTTTAACGATGACCTTCGGTAATGTGGTGGCAATGTGGCAAAAAGACATCAAACGGCTGTTTGCCTATTCCAGTATTGCGCAAGTGGGGTATATGCTCATCGGGGTTATTGCCATTGCGCCGCAGTATATCGGCGGCACGGGCAGTGTTGACGGTTGGGCGCAGGGGTTAAACGGTTTATTGCTGTTCCTGTTCGGCTATCTGTTCACCAACCTCGGGTCTTTTGCCGTTATTTTGGCGGTAGAAAATAAAACGGGCGCCACCGATTTGGATGCCTACAACGGGCTGATAAAACGTTCGCCGTATTTAGCCGTTGCATTTGTGGTATTTTTGCTGTCGCTCATCGGCATTCCTCCCACTGCCGGTTTTATGGGCAAACTGCTTGTGTTCGGCGCGGCGGTTGAACAGCAAATGTATGTGCTGGCAGCCATCGGTGTGTTTAACAGCGTTATTTCACTGTACTATTATTTCGGCATCGCCCGCAAAATGTTCTTCAGCCCCGCCCCCGATGACACCCGCATCCCGCTCAGTGGTTCGCTGAGCACCGTGGTGACGGTATCGCTGGTATTGGTGCTGGCAATTGCCATTTTTGCCCAACCATTCCTCAATTTGGTAAACAGTTCCACCCAAATACTGGCTTCAACTTTTTAAAACCCAATGCTATGGTTAAACCGATGGGGGCACAGTACTGTGCCCCCATTTTTGTTGCACCTGTGGAACGTGTATAATGAACCCAACACAACTCATAGGAGATTTTTATGGAACAAGCCGTTTTTAATGTTTTGAGCGAATTGGAAATGCGTGACGAACGCGAACGGATGCAGAATGTACCGGTGGAAGAACGTATCTTGGCGTTAAATCCCGACGCGGCAAAACTACTGTACATCACCGCATTGAGTGCCAACGCCAAAAATATTGTCGAAGTGGGCACCAATCGCGGGTATTCCACCCTGTGGCTGGCGCTGGTTGCCCGCCAAACCGGCGGAAAAGTAACCACTTGCGAGGTCAACCCCGCCAAAGCCGCCGAGGCGCAATCGTATTTTGAAAAAGCGGGGCTAGCCGATTATATCGAAGTGTGGGTTGGGGATGCCCGCGAAACACTGCGAAAGTTCGATGCCCCCATAGATTTGCTTTTTCTCGATGCCGTCAAAGGGCAATACGAAACTTATTTCGATGTAATGTATAAACAATTGCACATCGGCAGTTTGGTCATCGCCGACAACGCCGTTTCGCACGGCGATGCCCTGTTGGATTACATCATGTATGTGCAAAACCATCCCAATCTGGAAAGCATTACCGTGCCCATCGGCAGCGGGCTGGAAATTACCGTCAAAGCCCGCGAATAGCGCTGTGTGCCGGTCGGTCTCGCCCCGAAATAAATTTCAGGGGTAAAAACATAAGCCGACTTTCAGTCGGCTTGAATTTTGAGCCTGAACTTCAGTTCAAGGCATTGGCTTGTCATTGCGAGCGCAGTGAAGCAATTGCCGGTTGCGGGCAGCGGGGATTGCTTCAACCCTAACGGGTTTCGCAATGACAGGCTTACGCGATTTCACCCTTCGATACGCCCTGTCGGGCAACTCAGGGTGAAATTACCGAAAACACATATGACATTCAATTTGGGTTACGGCAGATATGCCCGCAACATGGTGGTATCTTCCGCGGCGGTAATGGCAAATTTGCCCTGCGCTGCCGGAATCAGGCAAAAGCGAATGGTCGGCAGGGCAACCGTATCGCCGTTTGGGGTAGACAGATTCGCCGCGCCATCTACCGTGCCCCAAATTTCCAGCGTGGAACCGTCCGTTTCGCCGCGGTATACCGCCCCTGCCGCCAGCGAAACTTTTTCCACCACAAAATACTCGCAGCGGCTGATTTCGGCGCGGGTGATGCCGGCTGTTTGCGCCACCACCTGCGGCACGACGGCAGTGGGTTCCACCTGATTGAAATTGATGACTTCCATCGCCCGGTGAATGTGCAGCGGACGCGGTTTGCCGTCCGCGCCGAGCCGCCCCCAATCATACACCCGATAGGTGACATCGGAATTTTGCTGAATTTCCGCCACCACCGTGCCTTTCAGCAGCGCATGTACCGACCCTGCCGCCACAAAAATGGCATCGCCCGCTTTAACGGGCAAATAGTGCAATTGTGTTTCCAGCGAGTTGGATTCAATGGCGCGCCGAAAACTTTCGGGGGTTACGCCTTTTTTCACCCCGAAAATAACTTGCGCGTCCGGCTCGGCGTGCAGCACATACCACATTTCGGTTTTGCCGAGTTCGCCGTTTTCGTGCGCCAGCGCATATTCATCGCGCGGGTGTACCTGCACCGATAAATTGCGGTTGGCATCGAGCAATTTTACCAGCAGCGGAAATTTATGGCGTTGCAATGCCCACTGCGCCCGCGTGCCGACCAGTTTTTCGCCCAGCGCCAGCAACACTTGCGGCAGCGACTGTCCCTGCCATGCGCCGCGGTCAACCACCGTGGCGGCGGTGGGATGCCCGGAAATTTCCCAACTTTCGGCAACGATGCCCGGCGGCAGAGAACGCCGGTACAATTTTTCCAAGTTTCGCCCGCCCCAAATATAATTTCGCAATTGAGGGGTAAAGGTTAACGGGTAGATAAGTGTATTGGGTTTCATGTTGTCGTTTCCGGTTTAAAAGTTCACGTTAAATTCATTGCACATCACATTTCACGCATCACCAACATCATGTTATAATTTAGCCCATTGATTTGAATGAGGCAATTTGCCAATGTACATTCGGCAAGAAAAAAAGAAGAAAACATCGGTTTTGCGGGTTTTTGTGTTAACCGTGCTGATCCTGCTGGGGCTGTGGTTCATCCGCGTGCAACCGGATTGGGCACGACCGTTTGTGCCTTCTCCCACGCCGACCCTCCCCGCCCGCTATTATGTCACCGAAGGTGATATTCAATTTGCAGACGGGAAACTCCGCGAAGCCGTTAACAGTTATGAACAAGCCATCGCGCTGGAACCGGAAAACGATGTGCCGTATATTCGCCAATCGAAGATGTTGGTTTTTACCGGCGACACCGCCAAAGCACTGCTGCGCGCCGAGCAAGCCGTGCTGCTGAACCCCGACAGCGCCACAAACCTCGCCGAATATTGCGAGGCGCTCGACTGGGAAGGCGATTACGGCAAAGCCTTCGATGCCTGCGAATGCGCCGTTGAACTCGACCCGAATAATGCGCTGGGCTACGCTTATCTTTCGGAAGTGTATGCCGACCAAGCCGATTGGGTTCCCGCCCGAAAAACGGCGCAAAAAGCGCTGGCAATTGACTTTCAAAGCCCGGAAGCCCACCGCAATATGGGGTATGCGCTGGAAGTGCAGGGGCGCTATCGGGAAGCGGTAGAATTTTACGAAAACGCCATCAAACTGCGCCCCAAACTGGCGCCATATTATATGGCAGCGGGCAGAAATTATTACTGGCTCGGTCAGTTGGATAATGCCGCCGACCGTTTTGAGGAAGCGATAAAATTGATGCCCGCCAACCCCGCCGGTTACGACCAGTTGGGCTGGACGTTCCACGCGGGCGGGCAAGATACCCGCGCCATTGACGCGCTGGAACAGGCAATCAGCGTGGATGCCACCTATGCCCGCGCTTGGGGGCGGCTGGGCGCAATTTATTATTTGCGTCAAAATTACGAAGAGGCGCTGAAAATTCTACCGACTGCCATTACGCTGGCAGAAAACGAATATCTGCAAAAAGCGCGCCGCATTGAAATTCTCACGCAGGTAGAAACCCCGACCGGCGCGGAAACCGTGCCGGTGGTGCGCGGTCGGTTTGCCCGCAGCACCGACAATACCGCAGATACGCTCACCGCCAAATTGCTGCCCGTCCGCTGGTCGCAAGAAACGCCGGTCGTCGAAACCACCGGCTCGTGCGGTGCGCTCATCGCCCGCAACATTTCCGAGCAAAAAAACCTAACCAGCCCCACCGAAGACATCAGTTTCAGCCTGCCATTTTCAAACACCACCGGCACCGCCACCCTCAATTTAACCACCGGCGATTTAACCGTCAAAATGGAAAACCTGTCGCGTCCTCAAAATGTACCGTATAGCGTGCAGGTCATCTTCCAGCCGGAAAAAACCGAAGGAGTGGGCTATATCCAGCCGGAAATCAACGGGCAAGCCGATGAAACGTTCAGCATTACCGCCAAAACCAGCGCACCGGTAGAATACTATTACGAATTGGGACTGTCTTATGCCTACCTGCGCCCGCCACAATGCGACCAAGCCGTACCGTGGCTGCTGAAAGCACTCGACAAAGACCCGGCATATTACAATCCGGCATGGGCAGGGCTGAAAATCTGCCCCAGCGACCAATCGCCGCCCACTCCCCTGCCAACCTTCACCCCCACCCCCACCGCACCGCAGTAATTTTACATTCGGCGCGATTGTGCTATCATCCAACAAAACACTGCCGAGTTTCAACCACCATGACCGACCAAACAACCTTCATCTG
>CAYPNZ010000249.1:0-5093 GCA_964411845.1 uncultured Anaerolineaceae bacterium | reverse complement strand
GCCCAAAAATCATCGAATGTCATTCCCGCCTGTGCCCTGCGGGTGCGAAAGCGGAAATCCATTCATTCGTAGGGGCGACCCTTGTGGTCGCCCGAAAATTGGGCTTCCGTAACAAGTTACGTTTCCCCGCAAAAAACAAAATCTCAACCGCACCCGGCGGTGCAAAACGAAAAAGCCCGCGGCAATATTACCGCAGGCTTTTTCGTTTCCCGAAAAGATGCGTGGCGCAGGCTATCGGAGCGCCGAGAGCAGGTATCCGATGGACATACTCAAAACCACCAGTATACCGATAATTGCCACACCAATTTGCTGCTTGTTCCATTTTTTCTTGGTTACCACTTGCTTACGGGGCGCAGGTCCTTTTTTCTTCGGGCGTTTTTTGGGGGTGCGTTTCGCCATAATTATTCTCCTACCATATATGTCGTAAAAAATTATACAACTGCTGTCGTACTTTGGCAAAATAACGTTAATTGCGGAATATCGGCATTCAAAATGGCGATTCTCACATTGCCCAAAAAATCTTTGACGCATCATTCAGGCTATGCTATACTTTGCCATCTTCAAAATTTGTTATTGATGTTATCACGATGCACAACTCAATCGGTGGCAAGATTGAAACAAGAAACCGGAAGTAGGGCGTAGGAAGAGAGAAGCGCAATGGATGCTTCTTGCTTCTTATCCCCTGTTTCTTGCTTCTAAAAATAAATGCAGTGAGGAGAAAGGAACCTATGCTAAATGAGAGACTGAGGAATCTTTCGATAATTGACAGTCTGCTGTGGCTGCTCCGTGCCGGCATTATTGTGCTGGTGTTGTGGGGGTCGTTTGCCGGGTTGACACAGGGCAAACACAGCGACGAATCGTGGGGGCAGTTTTACAATCGCTGCACCACCCAAACCGATGTCGGCACAGTGGAATGTATGGGGAAATATTCCGCCGAAACGTGGCGCGATTTTGCCATTTTCGGGTTGGCGCAGGGCGGCATTTACGCCCTTATCGCTTTGGGGTACACGTTGGTGTACGGCGTATTGTTTATGATTAACTTTGCTCACGGCGAAGTTTTTATGTCGGGGGCATATACCGCCTTTTTTGTGGCGAACGCCTTTGCGCAAAACGGATTTTTAGACAGCAATCCCATCGTTGCGCTGGGCATTGTGATGCTGGTTTCGATGGTGGTTTCTACCGTTGTTGCCATTTTGCTTGAACGCATCGCCTATCGCCCCCTGCGACGCGCCCCACGCCTTGTTCCCCTCATTACGGCGATTGGGGCTTCTTATTTTTTGCAATACACCTTCCGCGGATTGTACGGGTCGGGTAAAAAGGTTTATCCCGATGTGGCGGTGCTAACGGGGAAATGGGTCATCGCCGGCATACCGATTTTGAAGACGCAGGTGGTGGTTTTTGTCGCCGCGGTAATTTTGATGGTAATTCTGTATTGGTTCGTGCAGAAAACAAAAGTTGGTAAAGCCATGCGCGCTGTCGCCGAAGATAAAGATGTGGCGCTGCTGATGGGCATTGATGTTGACCGCATCATTGTCATTACTTTTGCCACCGGCGCGGCGATGGCGGGGGCAGCCGGGGTGTTGTATGGCTTGCTCTTCAAACAAGTTGACTTCATTATGGGTTTTGTGCCCGGCATCAAAGCCTTTACCGCCGCTGTGCTGGGGGGTATCGGCAATATCCCCGGCGCAATGGTCGGCGGGCTGTTCCTCGGTATTTTTGAATCGGTGGGACCCAGCCTCTTCTTGGAAGGTTTGGGCATTCCCGCCGCGTATCAGTTGAAAGACGTTATCGCTTTTACAATGCTGGTACTGGTGCTCATCTTCCGTCCCTCCGGCATTATGGGCGAAGCCCTTTCAGAGAAAAAGGCATAGGGGGGCAAAATGGAAAAACAAGGGTTCGATTTCAAAAGTGTTTTGAAAATCAGTTTGCTCGCCGGTGGCATTTTGCTTTACTTGGCATTGGTCGGGCTGCTGACCGCATTTGTCAAACGCGACATCATTTACAAAACAATGTCGCTCAGTTTTGCGCTGGTACTCATCAGCAACTTTGTATTCGGCTATATTGCCGCCCAGCGCAACAGCCGTGGCAAATGGGGATATGCCCTCGGCGACGGATTGCTGGTTGGCGTGGTCAGCACGGCGATGCTCAGTATTTTGGTGCTGGCGCTTGACCCGTTGAATATGCGGGCAATGTTTGTGAACGCCTCGCCCGATTTGGTGAAAGCGCTCACATTCAGCAAAACCGGCGCAGCCGTTTTGGGCGAAACGCACACTATTGGCGGTGCGCTATCCGCTTTACTGCCGATGATATTGAGTGCCACCGCCGCCAGCCTGTTGGGTTCGGTAATGTTTGTGCTGCCGGCGCGCTGGCGGAAAATCCTGTTGACGGGAATGATAACCGTCATTGTGGTGGGCACCCTTTCGGAACTGTTTGATGATGTGATTACCAACATCTTCGCGCTGTTGGGTGGGAAAAAAGCCGCCAAATCACTGTTGAAGATATTTTTTGCCCGCAAAGGATTATCGGTTCCCGGTGCGGTTTACACTTTTGTGATTGCCGCGGGTATCTCATTTTTACGCGATTGGCGCGGTGCGGTCATCAAAGAACGATTTGACGCACTGCCGCAAAATTCTCGGCGCGGCATTCGTATCGGCACATTGGTTATTTTATTTGCCATTGCGATTTTCCTGCCGCAAATTTTGGGCGGCTACCTTTCCGAAATTCTGGTAACAGTGGCAATCTTCACGCTGATGGGCTTCGGTTTGAATATTGTGGTGGGGTTTGCCGGCTTGCTCGACTTGGGCTATGTGGCGTTTTTTGCCATCGGCGCATATACCATGGGGGTGCTCACGTCCACCCAACTTTCGCAAACCACCCAACTTTCCGGCTTCGGCTGGAGTTTTTGGCAGGCGCTGCCCTTCGCCGTGGGGATGGCGGTGCTGTGGGGCATTATGCTCGGCGTGCCCGTTTTGCGGATGCGCGGCGACTATCTGGCAATTGTTACCCTCGGTTTCGGCGAAATTATCCGGGTGCTGGCGCTGTCTAACTTTTTGCAGCCGAGCATCGGCGGGGCACAGGGTATTTTGGGCATTGCCAAACCGTTCATCTTCGGCATTGAGTTGAAAAATTCGCAGCAGTTGTATTATTTGGTGGTCGCGGCGGCGGCATTGGCGGCATTTGTGTCGTGGCGGCTGCGCGATTCTCGTGCCGGGCGCAGTTGGATGGCGTTGCGCGAAGATGAAGATGTCGCCGAGGCGATGGGCATCAATTTGATAAAAACCAAATTGCTGGCATTTGCCACCGGTGCGGCATTTTCCGGTTTGGCGGGCGCAATTTTTGCCGCCAAATTAACCTCCATTTATCCGCACAGTTTTAACCTGCTCATTTCCATTAACGTGCTGTCGCTGATTATCGTCGGCGGGGTGGGAAGTTTGCCGGGGGTTATTGTGGGCGCATTCGCGCTGGTCGGTTTGCCGGAACTGCTCCGCGAATTTTCGGAATTTCGGATGCTCATCTTCGGCGCGCTGCTGGTAACAATGATGCTGGTCAAACCCGAAGGTTTTTGGCCCGCCGCCACGCAGAAACGGGAACTGCACGGTGACGAGGAAATCGAAATAGATTCAGAGCCAACGCCGGCGGCGGAATCGGCATAGGAGGCAGAAATGGCACCAATTTTAATTGCAAAAAATGTCACCAAACGTTTCGGCGGGCTGGTAGCGGTAAATGATGTGTCGGTGGAAATACCCGAAAAATCCATTTACAGCGTTATCGGACCGAACGGCGCGGGGAAAACAACTTTCTTCAACTGCATCACCGGTTTCTACACCCCGGAAGAAGGCGAAATTTTGTTTCAGGGGCGACCCATCAAAGGCATTCCCACCGACCAAATTACCCGGCGCGGTATTTCGCGGACGTATCAAAATATCCGCTTGTTTGCCAATATGACCGCCATCGAAAACATTTTGGTCGGCGAAGAACCCCGCTTGAAATCAACGTGGATTGGCGCAATTCTGGGCACGCCCGCCACGCGCCGCGAAGAAGCGGAAGCCACTGCCGAGGCGCGCCGTATTTTGCGATTTGTCGGTTTGCGCGGTTTTGGCGACTATTTGGCGAAAAACTTGCCCTATGGTGCGCAGCGTCGGCTGGAAATTGCCCGCGCACTGGCAAGCCAACCGAAACTGTTGCTGCTCGACGAGCCGACCGCCGGTATGAACCCCAACGAAACCGCCGAAATGACCGACTTCATCCGTCACATCCGCGATGAACTGGGCATCACCATCCTGCTGATTGAGCACGATATGCGCGTGGTGATGGGCATTTCCGACAAAATCAGCGTGTTGGATTACGGCTCGAAAATTGCAGAAGGCTCACCGAAAGAAATCCGCAGCAACCCCAGAGTGATTGAAGCATACTTGGGCACGGGCGCTGCCGGGCAAGTGGAACCGGCATAATCGAGGAGAAAGCCAATGGCATTGCTTGAACTTGAAAACGTACACAGTTATTATGGCAGTATTCACGCCTTAAAAGGCATTTCGATGACGGTGGAAAAAGGCGAAATCGTCACCCTCATCGGCGCAAACGGCGCGGGCAAAAGCACCACCCTGCGCACCATCAGCGGCATTTTGCGCCCGCGGCACGGACGGGTGCTGTTTAACGGGCAAGATTTGGCAACCGTCCCGGCACATAAAATTGTTAATTTGGGGATTGCCCAAGTGCCGGAAGGACGCGGCGTTTTCGCGCGGCTGACCGTGCTGGAAAATTTGGAAATGGGCGCATTTGTGCGCAACGATAAAAAAGGCATCGAAGAAGATATTGAGCGCGGGTTTGCGCTTTTCCCACGACTGAAAGAACGCCAAAAACAGGTGGCAGGCACGCTCAGCGGCGGCGAACAGCAAATGCTGGCAATGGCACGGGCGATGATGGCGCGTCCCAAACTGTTGCTGCTCGATGAACCTTCGATGGGGCTGGCACCCATTCTGGTGGACGGCATCTTTGAAACCATCGTCAATATCAACAACGAAGGCACCACCGTGTTGCTGGTTGAGCAAAACGCGCTGATGGCGCTCGGTATTGCTCACCGGGGATATGTCATC
>CAYPNZ010000248.1:0-5101 GCA_964411845.1 uncultured Anaerolineaceae bacterium | reverse complement strand
GACATCATCCAACGCATCAACCGCGAGCAGAACACCACTATTTTGCTGGTGGAACAAAATGCGTTGCTGGCACTGGATATTGCCAATTACGCCTACATTATGGAAAACGGACGCATCGTGCTGGATGGCGAACCGGATACCCTGCGAGAAAACGCCGATGTCCGCGAATTTTATTTGGGCTTGACCGAAGTCGGCAAACGAAAAAGTTACCGCGATGTGAAACATTACAAACGCCGTAAACGGTGGCTCAGTTAACCGGAGGAACCCCTATGCCATTTGATGACCGCTTGCAAGCAATTATTGCGCACGCCTATGCCAATGCTCCCGCATTCAAAAAAATGATGGATGCCGCGGGACTTTCGCCGGCGGATATTCAATCGTACCGCGATTTGCCGAAACTCCCCGTGACCACCAAAGAACAATTGCTGGCAATGCAGCGCGAGAACCCGCCCTTCGGCGGCTGGCTGGCGGTTCCACCCGCAACCGTGGAACACATTTTCATCTCGCCGGGACCGCTGTTTGAACCCGAAGGCGGCGATTTCCCCGAAGAATGGCGCTCGGCGGTGTTTGCCGAATTGGGCATTGGCGCGGGTGATATTGTGTTCAACACCTTTATGTACCATCTCACCCCCGCCGGACTGCGGCTTGATGCGGCGGTGCGCGCCACCGGCGCAACCGTTGTTCCCACCGGACCGGGCAACACCGAATATCAGGTTGAAATTATGCTGAAATTGGGCGCGACCGGTTATGTCGGCACCCCCGGTTTTTTGAAGATTATGTTTGAAAAAGCGGCGGAAATGGGCATCCCCGCCGAAAAAATTCCCGTTAAAAAAGCGCTTTTCACCGCCGAACCCTATCCCCCGTCGCTGCGAACCTATTTTGAAGACGGCTTCGGGATGCGCACGGCGCAAACATACGCCACCGCCGAACTCGGCATTATTGCGTATGATACCGGTGGCGAGCCGGGCATGAAACTGTCGGACACGATGATTGTGGAAATTGCCGACCCCGCCACCGGACAGCCCGTTCCCCCCGGCGAACCGGGGCAGGTGGTGGTCACCAACTTTAACCGCACCTACCCGATGATTCGGCTCGGCACGGGCGATTTAAGCGCGCTGACGGGCGAACCGGACGCCGACGGCTATTATTGGCGCATCAAAGGTTGGCTGGGGCGCGTTGGCGATGCGGTAAAAGTGCGCGGTATGTTCCTGCATCCCGTGCAATTGAAAAGCGCCGCGGCGAAATTCCCGCAAATTGGCGCAGTGCAGGCAATCATCACCCGCCCCGAAACCCGCGACCATATCCGCGTGCGCGCGGAACTGGTTGCCGAAACCGCCGACCGCGCTGCACTGGCGGCGAAAATTCGCGCCGCGGTGAGCGCCGCCTGCCGTCTGCGGGTGGATGCGGTGGAATTGGTTTCGCCCGGCGAAATTGACCCCGCTGCCCGCACCGTGCTTGATGAGCGCACGTGGGAATGAGTGCCGTCACACAAATTGCCCGGCGCACCAGCCCGATGCCCACGCCCATTGAAAGTTATATCCGCCCAGCCAGCCGGTCACATCCACCGTTTCCCCGATGAAAAACAACCCGCGCACCCGTTTCGCCTCAAATGTTTTCGATGACAATTCGGCGGTATCCACCCCGCCGCGCGTCACCTCCGCCTTTTTGAACCCCTCCGTGCCGACGGGAAAAATTTCCCACGCCTGAAATGCCCGGGCGACGGCGGCAATCTCTTGCGGCAAAAGTTGATTGACCGGTTTGGCGTCGAGGGGCGGTGCGAGCCGGTGGCGCACCAGCCGTTTCGGCAACCATTCGTTCAGTCGGGTTTTCAGGGTGGCTTTGGGGTGGCTTTTTTGCCAGCCCGATATGGCTTCCGCCAAATCCACATCCGGCAGTAAATTGATGGTGACGGTCTGCCCGCGCTGCCAATAGTTTGAAATTTGCAATATGGCGGGACCGCTCAACCCGCGATGGGTGAACAAAACGGCGTCGCGGAACGATTGCCCGCCGCACGAAACTTCTGCCGGCACGGAAATCCCGCTCAACCCGCCGAGCGCGCGCCGTGCCGCCCCGCCGAGCCGCAATCCGACCAGTCCCGGCGCCGGCGGTACAATTTTCAGCCCGAATTGTTTTGCCACCCGCAGCCCGAAATCGGTGGCGCCCATTTTGGGGATGGACAGCCCGCCGGTGGCAATCACCAGCGATGCGGCGCGGAAAGTTCCCCGGGTGGTTTCAACCGAAAATTGGTTGTTTTTTCGGATGGCGTTCACGGTGGAACGGGTGCGGATGTCCACCCCGGCGGCGCGACATTCCGCCAACAGCATGTCCACAATTTCGCGGGCGCTGCCGTCGCAGAAAAGTTGTCCCGCCGTTTTTTCGTGGTAGCGGATGCCGTGTTTTTCCACCAGCGCGATGAAATCGGCGGGGGTGAAGCGGCTCAGCGCGGATTTGCAGAAATGCGGATTTTCGGAGAGATAATTTTCGGCGGAAACGTTCAGGTTGGTGAAATTACAGCGTCCCCCGCCCGAAATGAGAATCTTTTTCCCCAGCAGCACCCGCCGCCCGCGCCGACCCGCCGCCACGGCGCACATCAGCCCGCTTGCCCCCCCGCCGATGATGATTGCGTCAAATTCGGTCATCATTCCCCGTTTACAATTTCCAGCCGCTCGAATACCGCCGCGATATTCGGTTCGGTGATGCCCCACCCATCCCTGGCGATGATGGCGGGGTTCAGCAGTGAAAATTCTTCCATAGCGGAGAAATTTTCTGCCCGCCACCGCTTTTCAGTGACCAGCGCATAACTCGCGCGGAACTGCCCCCGCAAATCCACCGTGCCGCCGATGGCTTTCAGCGCGTCAACCGCTTCCTGCGTCAGTTGCATGCTCGCTTCGTCTTTCACCGCAATGGCGATGATGGCGTCGTCGGGCGCGGCGGCGAGAAATGCCGCCAGCGCGTGGCTCGCGGCGGGGTCGGCGTGGGTGTCGAAAGCGGCGGTGTCCAGCACTGTGCCATCCTCTGCGATGATGGCGACATTGAACCCGCGTTTGTTCGGCGACACATCCACCCCGTTCACATAAATGTGCCCCAGATTGCCCGTTTCTTCCCCCGCGCTGATGATGGTAATTTGGGGATACGGGTTCGACACAACGGGCGACAGCGTTTTAAAATGCAGGGTGATGTCGTTTATCCCCGCGCGCACCGCTTCGGCGGGGATGGGGATTTCAACCACCGGCGGCTCGAAATGCGGACGAGTATCGATGTTGATGGGAGAAACGGGCGAATGGTGGTATTCGGATGGGTACAGCGCTCGCCCATTCACCGTTATCCAAATTTGGTTCGATGGGGTCATATGCCCGGTGGTATAGCGCAATACTTTCGCACCGCCATCCAGCGGAACCAGCAGCCGCGCTTTTTTGCGCTGGGCGACGGGCGAGCCGCCTGCGCCCCAACCTTCGGCAAAATAGAGTTGATTCACATCGGAGTGGAGCAAATCCACATTGGCGGGCAGGGGGGGCAGATTGACGCGGTACAGAATCAGGTCGGGCGATTCGGTCAGTTTTTCCACCGGCAGCACGCTTTCGATGTACGGGATGGTCGCCTGCGGGTTGTTCAGATAGCCCGGCGTTTCGGGGCGCACCACGATATATTTGATGCCGAAAAATCGCAGCACCTTCCCGGCGATGGCGCGGTCGGCGTTCCACTGTTCCGGCGGCAGGTCGTGCCCCGTTTCCAGCACGCGCAAACTGCTGAGGATGGGCGCATCGGTGAAATATTGGAATTTCAATTCGGGGTTGCGGCTGGTATTGCCCTGTACCATCGGTTTTTGGTGGACGGTCTGATAAAATTGCCCGAACATGAAGCCGGTGGTGTATGCCCCGGTGATGCGAAAACCGTTCCGCCACGCGAAAGGGATGTCCAGCACGGTGAAATCGTCGGGGTCGGCGGCGATGGTCTGATACGCCGCCGGCACGCGCATATCCGATTGCGGCAGGGGGATGGAGAGGTGTTCAAAAATGAAAAATGAAAAAAGAATAATGAATAATGAAACGTGAAACGTGAGGCGTGAAACGTATTGCGTGAAACGTATTGCGTATTGCGTATTGCGTATTGCGTAAATTTTGCAACCCTGAAACCTTGCAACCCTGCGACTTTGAACCTTAAACTTTGAACTTTGAACTTTGAACCCGAAACCCGAAATGCCCGCCGCTGCCAACGGCGCCAGCGACAGCATCAGCATGACGCTGTATCGGCTGGGGTAGCGATTGCCTTTGAAAATCGGCAGGTGTTGGAAAATGACGAAAGGTCCGGGGATGCCGGTGGCGTGCCCGTTGACGGTGATATTCGGTCCCAGGGTGGTCAGGGCGAAAAAGAGGGCGGCAAATGCCCAGAACCACGCCGCGCGGTTGCGTCGCAGCCGCCACAGCCCGATGACCGCCAGCACGGTGACAGTATAGCCGATGAAAATGTGCTGCCCTTTGTCGAAATTGGCGATGCCCGTGCGCGTCACCCACTCGCCGAACAGGGGATGGTGCATGGTCGGCACGAAAAAGCCGAGCAAATCCGCGCTGAAAGCGTCCGCGAACCCGCCGCCGACCACCAGAAAATCCCCCTCGGCGAGCATATCGGGGAGCATTGCCGCCAGAATCGGCGCAATGCCGAGCGCAAACAGTCCCGCCAGCGGCAGGTACGGGCGGATGTGGCGGGTGAAGAAGACTGACCCCCTCCCTATCCCTCCCCCTGAAAGAAGGAGGGAGTCGCCAACGGCGACGGGCGGGGGGAAAACCAAATCCCACCCCCAAACCAGCGCCATCCACACCAGCAGAAAACTGGCATAGGTCATTTCGGCATAAGCCTGCATCACCAAAAAGAGCGCGGAAAGCGCCGCCCAGCGCGGACGCGGGTCGCTTTTCAGTTTGAGAAAAAAGGGCACGGCGAAGGGAATCCAATGGGTGCTGGCGATGTTGAATTGCCCCAGCGCCACATAAAAAAGTTTACTGCTGGCGAAGGCGTACACCACCCCCGCGAAAAATGCCGCCCAAATATCATCGTCGCGCCGAAATTCCCGCACCAGCAGATAGCGGGTCAGCAGGAATGTGCCGTA
>CAYPNZ010000247.1:0-5108 GCA_964411845.1 uncultured Anaerolineaceae bacterium | reverse complement strand
GGATTCCGGATATTTCCCTGCGGAAATTCCGGAATGACAGACTTTTGCAAGAGGTCTATTGAATACCGCAATGTCGGGGGCGGATAGTTACGGCGGTGCGTTGCACTTTGCCGCCGATGGTTTCATCCCAACCTTAAAAACGGCGTTTCGCCAAATTGTCACAAAACCCGATATAATTTTATGTTGATTAAATCGTCAAGTTGCGATATAATTTTGTTGGAGAACGTAGCATTCTATGAAAGAAAACCCGTTTTTTTTATTGGCATTTCTGTCGCTTTTTCACATTTTGGGAGCCGGTGCTGTGGGTAATGCCGTGCGCGGTTTGTGGCAAACCGTGCGCGGTGAAGGGCAAATCGGTGTGTTGCAAGTTTTGTTTTTTGCGGCTTGGGGGTCTATGTTCGGTTGTGCGCCTTTTGCTTTCGGCATAGACCCCACCCTGCCAAATTGGTTTTTGCCCGCTCAAATAACCGTTTGGCTGCTGGCATTCGTTTTTGCCGGTATTCTGGGTAAAGAAACAATGGCATATTTCCGCCCGTTGGGGAATATCCATGTTTTGTTGATGCTTTTGGGCGGGCTGTTTTTGGCGGGCGGGTTATGGGGAGGCTGGGCTTCTTTTACAACAGGAAATGTGTGGCTGGCTTTAGCCGTGGGTGTGGTTTTCATCATCATTGGCGGCGGTATGTTGGGTTTGGGGTTAGCCGGATTGTTTAAAGATTACGGATAGCAGACGGAACATTTGGAGGCATTTGTGACCACAAAAAAACAAAACGCATGCCTGTGGCTTTTGGGACTGTTGCTGCCGCTGTTGGCGGCATGTTCAACCACGCCGCAATTTATTGCCGCCCGCATCAATCCGACGTCTACCCCGGAACTCAAATCGGTGGTGCTGAACGATGTAATTCCCAACCCCGCGCCGGTGGGGCAAAAAATACCCATCGTCTCTGCCCATAGCGACCCCGGCGGTATCCGCAATGTTCAAATTTGGGTGAACGACAAATTGGTAGATATCCAAAACCCGCCCTTTTCCCAAACCTATTTCAAATCCGAATACGATTTCATCCCCACGGAACCGGGGGAATACACCATAAAAATTCAGGCGTTTCCCGTCAATCCGAAAATTGCACCGTCGGAAACGGTGTTGCATTTAAGCGCGGTAAAAAGCGAAACCGGACTTTTTGCCAAAACGCAAAAACCGGCACCCCAACCAACCCCCACGTCATCGTTAATTGCCTGCACCAACAATGCGGCGCTGGCAGCGGATGTTACCGTGCCCGACGGCACGGAAATTCAACCCGGCGAAAAATTTGTCAAAACGTGGCGCATTAAAAATACCGGCACGTGCGATTGGGGAGCGGGGTATACCTTCGATTTGGTGAAGGGTTCGGCTTTGAGCGCAAACAAGTTGGATGTGCCGCATGTGCGTGCGTCAGACACGGTAGACATCAGCCTGAATATGGCAGCGCCTGCCGCCGCCGGAAACTATCGCGGGGTGTGGCAATTGTTTACCCCTGCCGGCAAACCGTTCGGCGAGCAATTTGTGGTGGATATTGTGGTGCCGCAGGTGTGCGAAAATCCGAAAATATCCCTCTTTACCGTGCAGCCGAGCGCCATTACCGCCGGACAATCGGCAACGTTGCAGTGGCAGGTAAGCGGCGCAAAAGATATTACCATCACCCCGAATGTGGGTCAGCCCAACGGCGATACATTGGTGGTTTCGCCGCCGGCAACCACGCAATACACCCTAACCGCCCGCGACGGCGATTGCGTTTCTACCGCGCAGGTAACGCTTACGGTGGCGCAGCCCCAGACCCTGCTGGATTTTGTGGCGGCGGCAAATACCGCTGTCTGGCAAACCGATGACGGCACGCAAATTTCTTTCGGGCGCGACCCCCGCGCCGAAACCCCGCCCGACCCGTCGCTGGCGTATGCGCTGTGGCGCGATAACGTCACCCTGCAAAACGGCACCACCGCCGCCCGCGTGCTGGAAATCCACCCGGCAACCGCGGCATTTGTGCAGGGACGGTATATCTTCAATTTGGCGGGCGGTGTGCGCCCCACCGACAAAATTCAATTGCAGATGGCATTTTTAAACGGCGTTACGGCATCCAACGGCGCAACATACAGTGTGGCATTCCAACCGACCGGGCAACCGCCCATTCAGTTGGGGGCGATTGCGCTCAACCCCGATGGCGTGCTCGCCGTGCGCACCTTTTTGTTAACCGATGTGCCGTCGGGGGCGCAGGGCGACTTCATTTTGCAGGCAAATTACGGCGCAAATGTAAATGCGTCGGCGGCAGTTTGGGTGGCGGCAACGCTGGTACGCCCTTAACCGAAAAGGAGTGGAACCGTGAACCGCAAATGGTTGAAGATGACCGTGCTTTTTATGGTGACAGCGGTATGGCTGGTTGGGTGCAGTTTGGCAAAACGACCCGCGCCGGTGGTGACGCTGGTAAAACCGGAAAACAACGCGGTGCTGACCGTGGGTAAAGCGGTAGAAATAAAAGCCATCGGCATCAGCCAAACCGGTATAGCCCGAATTGAATTTTGGGTGAACGGACAACTGACCGATACCGCCAACGCACCGGGCGAGCAAACGTTTTCAATGACACAGTCATGGACACCGACCGCAACCGGTTCGTACCGGCTGGAAGTGCGGGCGATAGATGTGGACGGGACGCAAAGCGAACCGGCGGTGGTTGTCGTTTCGGTGGGCGAGCCGGTGGCACAAGTTACCGTGGTGCGCAGCACCTTCACCCCCGCCGCAACGTCCGTTTCCGGCGAAAACATCGTTCCCACCGCTACCCCCGCACCGAGCGCAACACCCACCGTCACCCCCACGCCAACACCGCCCACCCCCACCCTGTTGGCAATTGCCGATTTGAACGTTCGCACGGGACCATCCACCCAATTTCAGGTTATCGGCATTTTACCGGCAGATATGTCCGCGGAAATTTTGGGCGTCAACGCCGAACATACCTGGTGGTTAATCGCCTTTGCCGGCGCACCGAACGGGCAGGGCTGGGTATCGGCAAATGCGGCATACGGCACGGCACTGCACACCGAAAACGTGCCGGTGGTCGTCAGCCCGCCCACGCCGACACCCGTCCCCACGGCAACCAACACCCCTGCCCCCACCGACACCCCGGTTCCGCTGCCCGATTTTCCCGTCATCCATTATTTCCGAGCGGATAAATTGAATATTACCGCCGGAGAAACCGTATTGCTGCAATGGGATGTCAGCGGCGCCGACCAAATTTTTCTCTATCCCGGCGGCGATGCCGGCGTAACTGCGCCCGGCGATTTGCAAGTTACCCCCGACGTGACCACCATCTACCGGTTGGTGGCATCCAACGCCCGGGGCGATGTGGAAGCCACGGTTACGGTAACGGTTTCGCCGAAACCGGCGGAAACGGTCTTCGATTTCATCGAAAAAGGTCCGTCGGCAACATGGGAAAACGGCAACGGCGACAGTTTGCCGTGGAACGGCAACGCCAACGACCCGCGCGGATTCGTCATCCCGCAGGAAAATATCACGCTGGAAGATGACACCGTGCCGGATATGGTGCTGGAAACACATCCCCAGTGGACTGCCGACGGCGTGATTACCGGCTCGTACCCGGTAGATTTCGAGATAAAATCGGGCGATAAATTTGTAGCGGATGTCGGCTTTTTGAAAGGCGCGACATTTTCCAACGGCGTTACCTTTAAATTCTGCTATTTCACCATGATTGACGGTGAATGTTTGGGTGAAGTGACCAAAGATTATGACGGCGAATTGCAAACCTTTGAGGTTGATTTAAGTTCGCTTAACGGCTATAATGCCGGATGGTTTCAACTGCGGGTGGAAGCCAACGGCAATGCCGACCAAGATTGGGCAATTTGGCTTAACCCGCGCATTGACCGCCCGTAAAACCCGGGTTCTGTTGGTGTTTGCAAAAGGTTTATTGAACCGTGAATGAGGATAGTGAATGGATAATATCACCCCGAATGCGCAACCGGCATCACCGGAAAGTGAATTGCGGCTTGAAGTGCATGCCGGTCCGCTAGCCGGGAAGGGATTTCCCTTTGCCGGAGATACGCTGACGTTTGGACGCGCCCCCGATAACGACATCAGTTTGGATGACCCGCGCGTATCGCGGTATCATGCCGTTTTGCGCCGCGAAGGCGAGCGCATCATTTTGGAAGATTTGGGCAGCACCAACGGCACGTTGGTAAACGGCAAACGCATTTACAGCCCGCACACCCTGCAACCCACCGAAACTATCAGCATCGGCGCATCGGTTTTCAGCGTCACCGGATTTTCCGCGCCGAAAACCGTCGGCGTGGCGGCGCAATCTGCCGACGACCGCGACGACATCCCTTGGCAAACCTACCAAAGTTCCGCGTCGTATGCGTTTTCGGGCGGGCAGAGCGGTGGCAATTGGCTGCTGTGGACCGGTTTGGCGCTGCTGGCGGTGTTGGTAATCGCCATTATCGGCGCATCCGTTTTTCTGTTTCGCAACAACCGGCAAGCCGTTACCAACGACATTCCCACGGTAATCATTTCTTCGCCGGTAAACGGCAGCGAATTTGACGTGGGGCAAAAAGTGGTGGTGCAAGCCACCGCCACCGATGCCGCCGGTGTGGTTCGGCTGGAATTATGGGTGGGCGGCGCAAAAGTGGCACAAGCCGTCAGCCCCGCCCCCAACGGGCAATCGCCGTTTACCGCCGTGTTGGAATGGACGCCGCAGGTTGAAGGTTCGTATTCACTTTCGGTGCGTGCCTTCAATGCCGGCGGGGGCGAATCTGCTCCCACCACCATCAATTTGAATGTGGTCGGGTCGGTGCTGTCACCCCGACCGACTGCCACCCCGTCACCCACCGCCACCCCGGCGGTTGCCGGCACCCCGATGGGCGTGGTTCGCACCGATTTGAATGTTCGCGCCGGACCCGGCACCCAATATGCGGTGGTGGGGCGATTGGCAGCGGAAACCGAAGTGGAAATCGTCGGGCAAAATTCGGCGGGGTCATGGTGGTATATCCTTTACCCCGATGCCCCCGACGGGCACGGTTGGGTTGCCGCCGATTATGTCCCGTCGAACAACGCCCAAACCGTGCCGATAGTTGCC
>CAYPNZ010000246.1:0-5115 GCA_964411845.1 uncultured Anaerolineaceae bacterium | reverse complement strand
CGGAAACAATTACAGCCAACCGGCAGTCTTAAAATTTACTTTGCAACAGCCGTGCTGAAATGCAGTGCCTGCTGGACAATCAATTTCAGTTATGTTACACTTATATGGTAAAAAGTTTGTGCGAATGAGGTCGGGATGTGAACAAAGAAATTCTGTGCATTGATGATGATGTTGGCATCATAGAACTGGTACAATTGATAATGCAGCGAGACGGATTTTCGGTGCGCGGGGCTTCCAGCGGCGCCGAAGGACTGTCGGCGATGCGCTCGGAAGCGCCGGGCGTGGTTTTGCTGGATATTATGATGCCCGAAATGGATGGCTGGGAAACCTACAAACGCATCAAAGCCGACCCGACTCTGAAAGATGTTCCGGTGGTTATTCTCACCGCTCGCAACAGTTCATTTGAAGAAGTTATCGCGCGCGAGCGGGCAGGTGTGGATGATTACATTACCAAACCGTTTACGCCGCAAGAATTGCGAGAACGCATAAAGAAGGTGTTGTCTGCCAAAGAACAATCCGGCAGAGAGATGAAGTCGTAAGGGGTAAGCGTATGAACAACGGTAGCCACCATATTTTATGTATTGAAGATGAGCCGGATATGATTGAACTCATCCGCTTGATTTTAGAACCGCGCGGGTATAGAGTTTCCGGTGCGCTGGGCGGAAAAGAAGGGTTGGAAATTTTGAAAACCGATTTCCCCGACTTGATTTTGCTCGATTTGATGATGCCGGATATGGATGGCTGGGATGTGTATAAACAAATGAAAGCCGACCCGACTTTGGCAAATATTCCGGTAATTGTGGTGACCGCCAAAGCCCAAAGTATTGACAAAGTGCTGGGTTTGCATATTGCCAAAGTAGAAGATTATGTTACCAAGCCGTTTTCGCCGGATGATTTGGTGGCAAGCGTTACCCGCGTGCTGGGCAACAACGCGCCGGTGCAGTAAAGACCACCGTCGTTTTTGCGGGTTAGCCCACTCGTAAGTATAATCTTCGTTTGTGTAAATTAGTTGTTCATCGTTACCATCAAATCATAGAAGAGAGAGTTGTTGTCTTATGCCAAAGCGAACATATCAACCCAAAAAACGTCGTCGAGCGCGGGTGCACGGTTTCCGCGCCAGAATGTCCACCAAAGGTGGGCGCAAAGTGCTAAAAGCGCGCCGCGCAAAAGGACGCGCCCAATTGGCGGTGCAACCCAATCACGCCAAAAAAATTAACTGGAATGCCGGGTAGCCGTAAATTCGATGAAGCGCCTGTACAGGCTACGAAAGAACACCGATATTCGTCGGGTTCGGCAATACGGGCAATCGAAAACCAACAAATTGTTGGTACTGGTTGCCCGCCCCAATCATTTAAAATGGAGCCGCTTTGGTTTTGCCGTTAGCAAGCGCATTGGGAATGCTGTCAAGCGCAACAAAATTAAACGGCAACTTCGAGAAGCGGCTCGATTACGTAAAGATAACATTCAACTTGGCTGGGATTTGCTCTTCATCGCGCGGTCGCCCATTTCCCGGGCAGATTATCACCAAATTGAAACGGCATTAGAAGATTTGCTGGCGCGGATGGATTTATTTTCCGCACCGGAACGAAAGTGAGGCAAAATACGTGAAATATGTGGCAATGGCATTGATTCGGTTTTACCAAATGACCATTTCCCGCGTTACCCCACCGAGCTGCCGATTTTATCCCACCTGTTCCCATTACGGGTACGAAGCATTCCAAAAGCACGGTTTTTTCAAAGGGCTGTGGCTCACGGTTCACCGTGTTAGCCGGTGTCACCCGTTCAATGCGGGCGGGTACGACCCGGTTCCCGAAAAGTTTGAAGTAAAATTTCATTTAAAGTAGGTTTTTTATGTGGCAAGCATTTGTTAATTTAATTGCAACAATTTTAGAAGGGTTGAACAGCGTTATTGCCGGGGCAGGCATTCCCTACTCATTCGGCTTTGCGATTATCCTGTTTACCGTGTTGATAAAAGTGGTTACCTTTCCGTTGAACCAGAAGCAGATGGAATCCACCCGGGCAACACAGGAATTACAACCCCGTCTGAAAGAATTGCAGAAAAAATACGGCAACGACAAAGAAAAACTGTCGAAAGCCCAGATGGAACTGTATAAAGAAGCGGGCGTCAACCCCCTGGGCGGATGTTTGCCGATGCTGGTGCAAATGCCGATTTGGTTCGCGCTGTACCGCGCCATTTACCAAATGGCAAGCACCTCGCCCTCGTTGAGCGAACGCTTCTTCTGGATTCCCAGTTTGGCGGGTCCCGTTGCCGACCGTTCTGCCGGGCTAACGTGGCTGTGGCCCCTGGTTAACGGCGCGCCGCCCATCGGCTGGGCAGATGCCATCGCCTATCTCATCCTGCCGGTACTGCTGGTGGTGTCGCAATTGTACACCCAGCGGATGATGTCGCCGCAGTCAAACGACCCCAACCAAAAAGCAATGGGGCAGGCAATGATGCTGATGCCGCTGATGTTCGGATATTTCGCGCTGATTGTGCCTTCCGGATTGACCCTTTACTGGTTCACCAACAATATTCTCAGTATGGCACAGCAATGGTGGATTAACCGTTCGATGGATAAAAAGAAAGCCGCCAAAGAACTGGCAGCCAAAAACGGCAACGGTTCGACAGTGGTCATTGACGGTAAATTGTCGCAAGATAAACTACCCCCGGCATCGGAAGCCGATACAAACGGCAGCGATGCCGCTGACGGAAAGCAGGTAAATGCAGATGAACAATATGAAGCAAAAGCCGGTCGTCCAAAATCAAAACGAAAGCGTAAAAAGTAGCGGTAAAACGGTTGAAGAGGCAATTGCCGACGGGTTAGCCCAACTGAATTTAACCGCAGACCAAGTTGATATTGAAGTCGTCAATCAGGGCAGCCGAGGTATTTTGGGGTTGGGCGCGGAAGAAGCCGTGGTCGTTTTAACCCCCAAAACCGCCAACCCCGTTTCTGCCGCCGAAGCGGCTGCCGATGCGGCAAGCGACCCCGACCCCGATACCGGTTTCGACCCGGCATTGGCGCAGCGCGCGGAAGCGGTTTTGCGCGAATTGCTGGCGAAAATGTCGGTGGCGGGCACGGTTACTTCGCGTTTGGGCACGGATTTGATTGACGAAGGTGAAACCCCGCCGCTGGTGCTCGATATTACCGGCTCCGATTTGGGCTTGCTCATCGGGCGGCGCGGTGAAACGTTGCGCGCCCTGCAATTTGTCACCCGCCAAATCTTAAACAAAGAAATGGGGCGCTGGGTTCCCGTGGTGGTAGATGTGGAATCGTACCTGGTGCGCCGCCGCAAAACTCTGCAACAGTTGGCAACCCGTATGGCAGACCGCGTTGTGTTCAGCGGGCGGCGGGTGGTGCTGGAACCGATGCCCGCGCAAGAACGGCGTATCATCCATATGCAATTGCGCAATCACGACCAAGTTTATACCGAAAGCACCGGCGAAGGCGAACGGCGAAAAGTAGTCATTCTGCCAAAATAGCAACGGTTACCGCGTTCGGGTGGGAAAACCGTGGTGTGCTGTCGCCCAAACACATCCGACTGCTCGCTGTTCGGTGTATAACGTCCCACCCATTCGGTGGGATTTTGTTTAGGTTTTGCCGGCGTTTGCCAATTTCGCATCAAAATATAGGGCAACTCTTGTGGTTACCCGGCGACGCGCCCCAAGTTATTGAGATGATGCCGTTACGGGGCATCAAATGGTCGAAATCGGCGCAAAGAGAACGCCCTTAATTATCATACAGAGAGGAATACCGTGACATTTATTTTTGCCTTTGCAAATCAAAAAGGGGGGGTGGGCAAAACCACAACCACCGTTAATTTAGCCGCATTTTTGGCGGCGCGACACGCGCGCGTGCTGTTGGTTGATACCGACCCGCAGGCGAATGCCAGTTCCAGCCTGAACGTCTCGGTGGGCGATGACGGTCTTTCGCTGTACGATGTGCTCATCAACCAAATGCCCGCTGCCGAAGTGGTTGTACCCACCTCGCGGCAAAATTTAAGCCTCATCCCGTCATCGGCGGCGTTGGCTGGCGCAGAGGTGGAATTGATAGACGTTCCCGACCGCGGTACAATTTTGCAGCGAGCGCTGGCATCGGTGGTTGACCAATACGACTTCATTTTCATTGATACCCCGCCCAGTTTGGGGCTGCTCACCGTCAACGCGCTGACCACCGCCCAAGATGGGGTTATCATCCCCGTGCAGTGCGAATATTTGGCGCTGGAAGGTTTGACGCAATTGATGCGCACCATCCAACTGGTGCACGATAATTTGAATCCGCAGTTGGAAATTGCCGGCGTGGTGATGACAATGTTCGACCCGCGCACCAATCTTTCCAACCAAGTGGTGGCAGAAGTACAGCGCCACTTTGGCGAAAAAGTATTCAAAACCATCATCCCGCGCAACGTACGCCTCAGCGAAGCCCCCAGTTACGGCGAAGACATCCTCGCTTTCGCTCCCGGCTCGAAAGGGGCACTGGCATACCGTGCGCTCACCGAAGAATTTCTCGCTCGCATCCGCCCGCACATCGAGTTGCAGAAGGAGGCATAACCGTGAGCAAAAAACAGGGTTTAGGCAAAGGTTTGGGGGCGCTCATCCCTCAAACACCCAAAACGCCGCCCGCGGAAACCGGCAGACCCATTTTTGTGCCCGTCGAGCGCATTCATCCCAACCCGCATCAGCCGCGGCAGGTTATGGATGAAGAAAAGTTAAACGAATTGGCGGAATCCATCCGCGAGCACGGCATCATTCAGCCGATTGTCGTCACGCAGGTGGGCAGCCGCTATCAAATTGTCGCCGGCGAACGCCGCTGGCGAGCATCGCAGCGCGCCGGTTTAACCGAAGTCCCTGTTTTTGTGAAAGAAATTACCCCCCAACAAATGTTGGAACTCGCCATTGTGGAAAATATCCAGCGCGCCGATTTGAACCCGCTGGAAGAGGCGCAGGCGTATGCCCAATTGATGGAAGAATTCGGCTTGACCCAAGAAGTGGTCGCCCAAAAAGTAGGCAAAAGCCGTACCGCCGTGGCAAACACCCTGCGTCTGCTGAAACTGCCGGATGAATTGAAAAACGCGCTGGCATCGGGCAAAATATCGGAAGGGCACGCCCGCGCACTG
>CAYPNZ010000245.1:0-5136 GCA_964411845.1 uncultured Anaerolineaceae bacterium | reverse complement strand
GCATGAAGAATATATTTCGCACACCGGAAGACTATGAGATATTTTTATACACGCTACCAAATTTACCCGCATTAATTTTTGAAATTGAAAAATATATTGATATGTTGGAAAAAAATCCAACGAATAATTTATAGAGGTGAAATTTTATGCCCGATATTCAAATACCCGGCATTGTGATAAGTATTTTAGAAATCGTTTTGGCGTTTACCGGCGCATTTGCCGTGGCGCTGTGGTTAAGCCTAATTGTGTGGACGTTCCGCGATGCGCGGTCTCGCTCGCGCGATGCCTTTGCCATTTTGCTGGCAACATTGATGACGGTTATTTTCGGACCGTTGGGCGTGTTGCTCTATTTTTTGCTGCGCCCGCAAGTTACGTTGGCAGAATTGTATGAGCGTTCGTTGGAAGAAGAGGCGCTTTTGCAAGATTTGGAAGAACGCGACCGCTGCCCGGGTTGTTCGCGGGTGGTGGAAAGCGATTGGGTGGTGTGCCCCGATTGTTTGACGCAATTGAAAAACACCTGCACCCAATGCGGGCACACGCTCCATCTGCGCTGGACGGTTTGCCCGTATTGCGCCACCCCGGTCGGGGCGGCAGAACCGGCACATATACACGATGAATCGCCCGCGCACGATGACCGCGCCTCTGTTACCCCGCCGAAGCCTGCCGTGCTGAAGCCCGTCGAACCGCCGGAAGTTCTGCCGGAAGTGGTCGCCGAGGTGGTAACGGATACCCCGGAATCGCCCGCGGCGGAATAACCCATATAAAAAAAACGTCCCGCGCAAACGGGACGTTTTTTGTTTGTATCGATTCAGTCGTGCTCGTCAGGGTGAAAATGCCGTAAACACATCCCAAATAGACTCGACCGCGGGGAGAGCCGTATCCCGGTTTTTTGCAACATACGGTTTATTCCGGCGGCAGGTACGGTTTGACCTTCTTTTCAATTTCCGCGGGGGTCGCTTTTCCGGCAATCGTCACCACCGCCAGACTGTTTTTAAAAACAATCACCGTCGGCACTTTCAGCACCTGATATGCCGATACTGTTGCCGGGGCTTCGTCAATATTCACGGTCACCAATTTTACATCGTCTGCCAAATTGTCTGCCACCTTTTGCAGCGTGTCCAGCATCTTTTTTGATGCGTCGCTCCATTCCGCCCAAAAACCGGCAAGCACCACCCGGTCGTTTTTCAGCACTTCGGCATCAAAATTAATATCGGTAATTTGAACTGGTTCAGCCATTGAAAATGCTCCTTTGGAAATAGTGGTCAGTGGTCGGTCATCAAATTTGCCGCCATGATACTCGATGCCGCGCAGTGTGTCAATCTCTCGTTGGTATATCGCGCAAATGATGCTATAATTGATAGCAAGTGCAGGCGGTCAGTCCCGCCGGGGTGAAATTATGAAAGTATTGTTCATCGGAGGAACAGGCGTTATCAGTTCGGCATGCTCGGCGTTGGCGGTGGCAAGCGGCATTGACCTGTATATCCTGAATCGGGGTCAATCCGATTTACGCCCGGCGCCCCCCGATGCGCATTTGCTGTATGCCGATATTCGACAGCCGCAATCGGTGGCGGCGGCGTTGGGCGATATGACTTTCGATGCGGTGGTGGATTGGGTGGCTTTTACGCCCGACCATATCGAAACCGACCTGCAACTCTTCCGCGGGCGAACCGGGCAGTACATTTTCATCAGTTCCGCATCGGTATACCAAACCCCGCCGGCACACTTGCCCATCACCGAATCAACCCCGCTGCACAATCCCGTGTGGCAATATTCCCAAAATAAAATTGCCTGCGAACTGCGTTTGCAGCAGGCATATCGCACGGAAAATTTCCCTATCACCATCGTGCGCCCGTCGCACACGTATGATGCCACCCTCATTCCGCTGCACGGCAGGTACACCGTTTTGCACCGGATGCGGCAGGGTAAGCCCATCGTCATTCACGGCGACGGCACCTCATTGTGGACACTGACCCACAACACCGATTTTGCGAAAGGGTTGGTGGGGTTATTGGGCAATCCGGCGGCAATTGGGCATGCCGTGCATATCACCGCGGATGAACTGCTTTCGTGGAACCAAATTGCCGCCAGACTGGCAGATGCGCTGGGGGTGTCGGCAAACATTGTTCACGTGCCATCCGATTTCATCGCCAAGTTTGATACTGAATGGGGCGCAGATTTGCTGGGCGATAAAGCCCACAGCGTCATTTTCGATAACAGCAAAATTAAGCGGCTTGTGCCCGATTTTGTGTGCACTGTGCCGTTTGCGCATGGCGCGCGGGAAATTGTGGACTGGTATTTGGCTGACCCCGCGCGTCAGCAGGTAGATGCCGAGTTTGATGCGCTGATTGACCGTATCATTGCGGCACAGCAAACCGGGCAAGGTTGAGAAAAGCGTGAAACGTGATGGCGTGATTTGACAAAAAAGCGAAAGAAATTCAGTTTTTCACGAATCACGAATCACGAATCACGAATCACGAATCACGAATCACGGCGGAGGCAACGATGCACGAGCCACAGGGACATTTGGCACTCGATTTGGTGCGCGTCACCGAAGTAGCCGCATTGGCGGCGGCACAATTTATGGGAACCGGCGATAAAAATGCCGGCGACGGTGCGGCGGTTGATGCAATGCGCAGTGTGTTGCGCAAATTGAATTTTGACGGATTGGTGGTTATCGGCGAAGGGGAAAAAGACAATGCCCCGATGCTGCATGCCGGCGAGCGTGTGGGCGACGGCACGCCGCCGCAGGTAGATATTGCCGTCGACCCGGTGGAGGGTACCAATCTGTTGGCGCTGGGACGCGGAAATGCCATTTCGGTTATTGCGCTGACCGTGCGCGGCGGTATGTGGCATCCGGGACCTTCATTGTACATGAACAAACTGGTGGTAGATAAACGCGCCCGCGATGTTATTGACATTACCCAATCGCCCGCCGAAAATCTGCGGCGGATTGCGGCTGCGCTCAACCGTCCGGTGAAAAAATTGACGGTGTTTGTGCTCGATAAACCGCGCCATGCCGAACTCATCAGCCGGATTCGGCAGACAGGCGCGCGGGTTAGCCTGCAAACAGATGGCGATGTGGCGGGCGCGCTGCAAGCGGCAATTCCCGGTTCCGGGGTAGATGTGCTGATGGGCATCGGCGGCACACCCGAGGCGGTCATCACCGCGGCGGCGGTGAAAGCGTTGGGCGGCGGTATGCAAGTTCGGTGCGCGCCCCAAAGCGATGCGGAACAGGCGCGGGTGCAGGCGGCATTCGGTGCGGATTGGAATGCCGTGCGCACCGAATACGACCTCATCACCGCCGATGATGCCTTTTTTGCCGCCACCGGCATCACCGACGGACCGTTGCTGGAAGGTGTCCATTTCGACCGCGCATTCGGCGTGACAACCCATAGCATGGTCATTCGCGCCAAAACGGGCACCATCCGCCACATCAAAGCCGTGCACCAATTTTCAAAATTGATGCGTCTCGGCGCGGTAGATTATCAACCGGAGGCGGCATTCGTAGGGTAAAAGTATCGTGAATTCTGAAAATTCCCCTTGACAGCCCGCCCGTGTCGGTGTATCATGTCAGCAAGAATACAATTTAGCTCGAAAGGAGGTACCTATAGGAGTGATTGAATGGAATATCTACCGGCGAGCTAGAGGCGGAGTTTGTTAACGGGGGTCGGTGCAGTGTATCCACCCCACACGCAGCCGGTGAACACGGCATTAACGGTTTCTAGCGCGCCAAACGTCTTGTACAAGATTCGGTAAAGTAGTAGAAACCATATCCAATAGTTAAACCCAAAGGGCTTGGCAATTTGTCGAGCCCTTTTTTGTTGCCCTAAAATTCGGCATAGCAGTGGCTTAATGCAAAACCAAGCGAGATGCTCGTTTATTCGTAGGAGCAACCACAAGGGTCGCCCGAAAATTGGGCAGGGAACCTGTCCCTGCCCCTACAAATTACGGGGAAAATTACTCTTGACAAAAAGCCAAAAAAGTAGTAGTCTATTACTAGACTGACCAGTCAGTCTAGTAATGCAACAAAAGGAGGAACGAACAATGAGTTCTTTAATTATTTTGTTTGCCATTTGGATTGTTCTGGGGGTGATTGTCGGGTACGGTGCCGCCGGCATCTTCAAAGGCGAGCGCCCGTATGGGCTTGCCGGTGACCTGACCGCCGCGATTTTGTCGGAAATCGTCGTTGGTTTGATGGATTGGTATCTCATCCCGATGATGTTGCCCGATATTGCCCCGCTGTGGAAATTCATCGCCGCATTGGTTGAACCGTTGCTCACCGCACTGATTGTACTGTGGCTGATGCGCTATCTCAAAAATCGATAAAAGGAAAATTATATGACCCCACCCGCTGTCACCAAAGAAGAACGCCGGACACAAATTATTAAGGCTGCCGTTGCCTGTTTTGCCCGCAAAGGCTACCACCTGACTACCATGGATGATATTGTGGCGGAAAGCGGATTGAGCAAAGGCAGTTTGTACTGGCATTTCAAAAATAAAAAAGACTTGCTCATCAATGTGATGGCATGGTATTTTGACCAAATGGCGGCAGAAGCCGCCCCCATGCTGGCACAAATTCCCTCTGCCGACGAGCAGTTAAAAATGCTGCTGATGATGTTCACGCAGGTGATGGCTGCCGATGACCCGCTGCTGAAAATTTTTATAGATTTTTACGCCGAAACGCGCAACGATGCCGATGTTCACGGCGAATTGCGCAAAATGATGGAACCGTATTTCGACCTGATTGACGGCATCATTCGGCGGGGTATTGAGGACGGCAATTTGAAACCGGTCAACCCCCGGCAGATGGCGGCATCGCTGATGGCGGCATTCGATGGTATGTTCCTTTATAAAATGATGCTGGGCGACCTGTTCGACTGGTTCGATACGGCACGGCAATTTTCCGAAATAATACTGGCAGGATTGCAAGCGGAGCAAAAATGAACCCGGCGAAATTGTATGCTGTTATGCTGAAAGAAACCCGCCATATCTTTCGCGACCGCACCACCTCGCTGATGCTGCTGCTCATTCCCGTCTTTTTGATGATAGTGTTTTCATATTCGCTGGCGGTGAATGTAAAAAACGTTCCGGTCAGTTTTATGGATAATGACCACGGCGAACTTGCCCGCCACTTCA
>CAYPNZ010000244.1:0-5178 GCA_964411845.1 uncultured Anaerolineaceae bacterium | reverse complement strand
GCTGGGATAGAGGAACCCGGAGGTTGAACCACGGTCGGGCACTGCCCATTTTTTGCCTGCCAAATCTGCCAGGGTTTTATAGGGGCTGTCGCGCTGAACCAGATATTCCTGCGTGTACCACGACAAGCCATAGCGCACGGCGGCGCCGCCGACTTCCACGCCACAGCGGTTGTTTGCCAACACATAACCCAATGCAGGAATGAAGCCCATCGTATTTTCGGGCGCGGCGCACATCGCTTCGATGGTGGCGGCGTAACTGGTCGGCACGCTCACCTCAAAAGTCAAACCGGTGGCTTGATTTAAGGCTTTTGCCATCACTTCACCACCGCTGACAATTTGCCCGGCATCCACCGACGGCACAAACAACACTTGAATTGGGTTTTCCGGGCTGCCGAGTTCACCGGCGGCGGGGGTTTGTGCGGCTAACAGTGCCGCGGCTTCCTCGGTTGAGGGAATGTACAACTTTTGCCCCACTTCAATGATATTGGGGTTATAAATGTGGGCATAGCTGGAATCGGTTTCCGCTTTGGCATTGGTTGCTTCCCAAATGGCGGGCCACGCAAAAATATCGCCCAAGAATTTATCGGCTAATTTACTCAGCCAGTCGTCCTTTTGGACTACGTAATCCGTTCCCCCTTCTGCGCTGACCATCGGCACAGCCAAAGAGAAAAGAATTACCACCAACAACAAAACACTCAGTACCCTTTTCATAAACCTCTCCTTTTTTGTTAAAGTTTTTGGGTTGAATGGACTAATGGTGATTTGTAATTACACCGTTGCAATTACCTTTTAGGTTACAACCACCAAGCGTGCCACTATTATAGCCGATGATTGAACGAAACGCAAAAACTTTTCCGAAAAGATTAACACAATTCTAATATTCATTTAAACCTAATTTAATGTTACGGGCAGAAAATCAGGATGGAAAACATAATACACAGGCAAAATGGAGGAGCCTATGATTGACGTTCAACATTTGAGCAAATCTTACGGGGCAATTCAAGCCCTAAAAGATGTCAGCTTCCACATTGATGATGGCGAAATCGTCGGCTTGCTCGGTCCGAACGGCGCCGGGAAAACCACCACCATCAAAACCCTCACCGGCTATTTGCAGCCCGAAAGCGGCACGGTGCTGGTGGATGGCATTGATGTGCTCACCCACCCCCGCGAGGTGCAGGCGCGTCTGGGTTACCTGCCCGAAAGCGCCCCCCTTTACCCCGAATTGTCGGTGCAGGCATACCTGAAAATGATGGCTGACCTGCGCGAAATTCCGCCGGCAGAGCAACCCGCCCGTCTTTCGGAAGCCATTTACGCCACCGGTTTGGCTGACCACCTTACCCGTCCCATCGGCGAGTTGAGCAAAGGATACCGCCAACGGGTCGGATTGGCTCAAGCCATTTTGCACCAACCCAAACTTCTCATCCTCGACGAACCCACCGTGGGGCTTGACCCCACCCAAATCGTCGAAATCCGCCGCCTCATCAAACGACTGGCGCGGCACAGTACCATCCTTTTTTCCACCCACATTTTATCGGAAGTAGAAGCCCTGTGCGACCGCGTCATCATTTTGATGAACGGCGAAATTCGCGCCGATGCCCGCCTTTCGGAATTGGCGCAAACCGCCGATGCGGTTTTGGTACTGCAGCAGGCTGTCCCCGGCATTGAAAACGACCTGCTGGCGCTGGACGGCGTGCGCGGCGTGGAATCGCTCGGCAAAGTAGACGGCTACCCCGCCTACCGCGTGCTCGGCGCGGAAACCGCCGATTTAACACCGATACTGTTTGAAATGGCAAAAGCGAAAAACTGGCTCGTGCGCGAACTTCGCCGCGACACCCAAACGCTGGAAACCGTTTTTAACGAGTTGGCAACGATGGACGTGAGGCGTGAAACGTGATGAGTGAGGCGTAAAACGTATTGCGTAAACCCTGCAACTTTGAATCTTGAACCTTGAACTTTGAACCTGAAACGTGATACGTGATACGTGATGCGTAAAACGTATTGCGTAAATTTTGCAACCCTGAAACCCTGAAACCTTGAACCCGAAACACGGAATGAGAACGATGAAACAAACACTGGCTATCACACGGAAAGAAATCAGCAATTATTTCGGGTCGCCGATGGCGCTCATCTTTTTGGGCACGTTTTTGGCGGCAATTCTGTTTTCTGTTTTCTGGGTAGACACCTTTTTTGCGCGGGGCATCGCCGATGTGCGCCCGATGTTCCGCTGGATGCCCATCCTGCTGATATTTTTGGTTTCGGCGCTGACCATGCGCCAATGGAGTGAAGAAGAACAATCGGGCACGCAAGAAATTCTGCTCACCCTGCCCGTGCGACCGGTACAACTGGTCATCGGTAAATTTTTGGCGGTGATGGCGCTCATCTCGGTGGCGCTGGGGCTGACCGTCTTTCTGCCCATTACCGTCTCGCTGATGGGCAATCTCGATTGGGGACCCGTCATCGGCGGCTATATTGCCGCGCTGCTGATGGCAGCGGCATACGCCGCCATCGGGCTGTATGTGTCGTCGCGCACCGCCAACCAAATTGTGGCGCTGATTCTGTCGGTGCTGGTGGGCGGACTCTTTTACATCATCGGCACCAACGGTTTCACCGCGTTCACCGGCGAAACAGTGGGCAACGTTTTGCGCGGGCTGGCAACCGGCAGCCGTTTCGACAGCATCGAGCGCGGCGTGGTTGATGTGCGCGATTTGGTGTACTACCTGTCGCTGGCAAGTTTTTTCCTCAGCCTGAATGTGCTGTCGCTGGACAGCAAACGGTGGAGCATCAGCGCCCAAACGCTGCCATACCGCCGCAATGCGGTGCTGGTCACATCGCTCATCGCGTTGAACCTGCTGGCGTTGAACCTGTGGCTGGCGCCTTTCAACGGCATCCGGCTCGATTTGACGAGCGACAAATCGTACACGCTGTCGCCCACCACCCGCGATTTGCTGAGCAATTTGCAGGAACCGCTGCTCATTCGCGGCTATTTCAGCGAAAAAACGCATCCGCTGCTGGCGCCGCTGGTTCCGCAAATTGAAGATACGCTGAAAGAATATGCCATCGCCTCGCACGGAAAGGTGACGGTGGAATTTGTTGACCCGCAAAAAGACCCCGAAAAAGAGGCGGAGGCAAATCAAACGTATGGCATTCGTCCCACCCCGTTTCAGGTTTCGGGGCGATATGAAGCCTCGGTGGTCAATTCGTATTTCGATATTCTGATTCGGTATGGCGACCAAAATGTGGTGCTCAACTTCCGCGACCTCATCGAAGTGGAACCGCGCAACGACGGCACAATTGATGTGCATCTGCGCAATTTGGAATACGACCTGACCCGTTCCATTAAAAAGGTAGTGTACGGCTTCCAAAGCGTGGATGCGGTGCTGGCGGCAATGCCGCAACCGGCAAAATTAACGCTGTTCGTTACGCCGGATACACTGCCCGACGGGTTGAAAGATGCGCCGGACACCATCCAAAAAGTGGCGCAAAAAATTGCCGACGGCAGCAACGGCAAATTTACCTTTGAAATGGTAAACCCCGATGACCCGCAAGCGGCGGTCAACCGGCAAGATTTGCAGCAAAAATACGGGTTGCAGCCGATTGCCACCTCGCTGTTTTCGCCCGACAGTTACTATTTGCATATGGTGCTGCAAGTGGGCGACAAAGGGCAGTTGATTTTCCCCGGCGGCAATTTCAGCGAAGCGGAAGTGCGCAGCGCCATCGAATCCGCACTGAAACGGTCATCCGGCGGCTTTTTGAAAGTTGTCGGCGTGTGGACGCCGCCGCAGCAGCCCACGCCCAATATGTTCGGGCAAATGCAGCAACCGTTTTCATCGTGGAATACCGTTCAACAGCAGTTGGGACAAGATTATGATGTGCGTCCCGTGGATTTGAGCAGCGGCACTGTGCCGCCGGAAGTGGATGTGCTGCTGGTGATTGCCCCGCAGCAGATGTCGGACAAAGAGCGGTTTGCCATTGACCAATATTTGATGCGCGGCGGGTCGGTGGTGGTTGCCGCCGGAAATTATGCGGTGGAACCCGACCAGATGAGCGGCACATTGGCGCTGAAACCGCTCGACGGCGGTTTGCGCGATATGCTGGCAAGTTACGGCGTGGACGTGCAAAAGTCGCTGGTGCTCGACCCGCAAAACGAACCGTTCCCGCTGCTGGTAAACCGCACCGTGGCGGGTATGGCGGTGCAAGAAGTGCAAGCCATCAACTACCCCTTCTTTGTGGATGTGCGCCCCGACGGGATGGCAAAAAATAATCCCATTGTGGCAAATTTGCCCGCCGTGACCATGCAATGGGTATCGCCGGTGGTGGTGGACGAAAGCAAAAACGCCGACCGTACCGTCACCGTGTTGTTGAAATCGAGTCCCCGCTCGTGGCTGCGCAGCGATACCAACATCCAACCGGATATGAAAAAATATCCGCAGCTCGGCTTCCCCGTGGAAGGCGAACAAAAATCGTATCCGCTGGCAGTTGCCATTCAGGGCTCATTTGAAAGTTACTTTAAAGGAAAGGAATCGCCGCTGGCAGCCGCCAACACCGCCGCCGACAACCAAAATCAGGCACAACCCACCCCAACCCCCGCCCCCGCCGATGCCGTCGGGGTGATTGAAGCGTCGCCCGATACGGCGCGGCTGGTGGTGGTCGGCAGCGCGGAATTTTTGGATGACACCATTTTCAACATTTCATCACGCTTAACGCGCGACCGCTATTTGAACAGCCTGCAATTTGCCCAAAACGCGGTAGACTGGTCGGTAGAAGACCTTGACCTGCTCAGCATCCGCTCGCGGGGTTCGCAGGCGCACGTGCTCAAACCGATGACCGAACAACAGCAAGCCTTCTGGGAATGGGCAAACTATCTCATCGCGCTGCTATCGCTGCTGGCAATCGGCGTCATTTGGAATATGCGCCGTCGCCACGAAACGCCGATGGATTTACTGCCCCAACCGGAATATGCCGAAATTGATGAGGAGGCTCGCCATGCACACGCCTAAAACAATGTCGCTGAATCCCATTGCCGGTAACCGGCTCATCCAAATTTTAGCCGGACTGCTGGTACTGCAACTGATACTGGTCGGGGTGGTGTATTTTCCCAAAGGGGAAACCGCCACCGGCGGCGCACCGCTGCTGGGCAATTTAACCGCCGACAGCGTGACCGCCGTCACCGTCACCGAT